>CAJVXG010000008.1 GCA_913009215.1 uncultured Gammaproteobacteria bacterium
CGGTGGCATTGTCGTGACGATTGAGGATATCGTGGATACGGTAGGCCACGGTCCCGACCAGGGCCGGCAGGAACAACAACCCGGCCAGCGCCATGACGATGACGTGGCGATGAGACAGGCTGATGTTCACGCTACGGCGAAAGCCTTCTGAAATAATAATTAAGTTCATCTCTTACTATTTATAGCTTTTGCCGGTTTAATATGGAATCTAATTCGGAAAAACGGACCATATATGCCGAAAAACGGACCAAAAACACTGGGGAATTGCCTGCCGGGCGATGTTTTGCAGCGATTTGTGTCGCAAGACGATGTCCTGCGGGTGTGGCAACTGGCCTGGAGCGCCTCGGTCGATCCGGAGCTGAGTGGCTTTGCGCACCCGGTGCGCTTCGAGCATGGCAAACTGGTGTTGCATTGTCGCTCCTCGGCGCGGGCCACACGCCTGCGGCATCAGAAAATGCGCCTCATAGCGCTGTTGCAACAACACCCGGCATTTCAGGGCCTGATGGAAATCGATATCCGCACCCGCCCACTATCGCAGGACGCCCAAGCGGTCGTGGAGCCGGGGCCACAACGACAACTGTCGTCGGCCGCCCGGGCGATGATTCTCGGCATAGCGGACTCCATATCCGACCCCGAGCTGTCGGCGTCTTTGAAACGTTTGGCGGATCGTGCATCCTGACACATTGTTGACTCTACCAATCTCCGGTATCGGCGGTTATAGTCACGGCCCGGTAAGGTTGGGATAAAACAGTAAATAGAATGAATACAAAACAAACACATATCCTGCCGCTTGTTATCACTGCTTTGGTATTGGTGACACTATCGGCCTGTAGCACTACAGGCAGGATGGCTCAAACCACCCCGGGGCAGAAGGCCGAACCAAAATTGCGTGAGCTGCGCATTACCGCCGTCGGTGACCTGATGCTCGATGCCAGCGCCCGCGAGACCGTGGATGAGGAAGGTTACGATTACCCGTTCGCGTTAACAAAAAAATATTTTGACGAAGCCGATATTGTTTTTGCCAATCTGGAGGGGCCATTGACCGACGGCGGTAAACGCGACAGAAAAAAACGTTTCGTTTTTCGTTCACCACCGAACAAGGTGGCGTTGGCTTTAAAGCGTGCCGGTATTGATATTGTGTCACTGGCGAATAATCATTCTCTGGATTATGGCGCCGAAGGCTTGTTCGACACCATCTTTGCACTGGATCGACAAAACATTCTCTACGTCGGCGCCGGCAAGAACATCAAGGCGGCGCGTAGCTTTGAAGTGATTAATGCCAATGACCATGATGTCGCCTTTCTTGCCTATAACCTGACGTTTCCGGATTATTCCTGGGCCAGGAAACGACGGCCCGGTACCGCATTTGGCCATGAAAAATTTATTCGCCAGGATGTGAAAAAAGCAAAACAACATGCCGACATCGTTGTTGTGTCGTTTCACTGGGGACGGGAAGTTAAAACCAGGCTGCGACCCTACCAGCTCTGGCTCAGCCGTGTCGCCATTGATTCTGGCGCCGGCCTGGTGCTGGGGCATCACCCGCACATCCTGCAAGGTGTGGAAGTGTATAAGGGCGGTTTGATTATTTACAGCCTGGGTAATTTTGCCTTTGGTTCATTCAGCAAGCGCACTACACGCAGTGCGGTGGCCCAGATCACCTTTCGTAAAAACAAGTTCTATAAATTGCGCATGATTCCGTTGAATGTCGATAACACCGAGGTGCTGTTTCAACCGACACCGCTTAAAGGCAAGGCCGCGGATAAGGTGGTCAGCACCCTGCAAACCCTGTCTCGTCCGCTGGGTACGAATTTTGTCAACAATAACGGTGTTGCCGAACTCATCGTTCCGGCGAAGAACAAGGCTGTTGCCAGTCAAAACAAGATCAACAAATAAATCGCATAGTATTATATAAGGCTCCTGATCCATGATACGCCCTTACGAATTATTTATCGGACTGCGTTACACGCGGGCAAAACGCAGGGGTTTCCTGGTGTCTTTTATTGCCTTGATCTCCATCAGCGGCATTGCCCTGGGCATTGCCGCGCTGATTATTGTCATGTCGGTAATGAACGGCTTTGGCAAGGAGTGGCGCAGCCGTATCCTGGGTTCGATTTCACATATCACCATTAGTGGTCAGGCCAGGTATAACCGACGTCTGCCGATTGCAGACTGGCAAAGCGTATACAAAACTGCAAAGAAGGAAGAACAGGTCATTGGTGGTGCGCCCTATGTTGAAGGTATCGCCTTGTTGACACGAGGAAACGCCAGCTCTGGCCTGAAGGTGCAGGGCATATTACCCCGGCAAGAGAAATCGGTAACGCAGTACCACAAGAAAATCGTCAGCGGTTCCTACGATGACTTAAAGCCGGGTGAGTTCGGTATTATTCTGGGGCGCTGGTGGCGCGACCACTATGGTATCGACGTCGGACAAAAGGTGTTGATAGTAATCCCGCGGGGGACCGTGACCGTGGCCGGCTTCCTGCCGCGCATTAAACGATTCAAGGTGGTCGGTATTTTTAATTTTGATATGCACCAGATCGACAGCGGCATTGCACTGATTCATATCGACGATGCCGCCAAGCTGTACGAAATCAGAAACGGCGTTAGCGGCCTGCGTTTACGCTTAGAAGACCTTGATCAGGCGCCCCTGGTAGCACAAAGGTTGCAGGACAAGATGCCGAAACTCGAGGTGTTACCCTGGACGCGACAGTACGGTGGCCTGTTCCAGGCATTGCAAACAGAGAAAGTGGCGATGTTTGTCATCCTGCTGTTGATTGTAACGGTGGCCATGTTTAACGTGATTTCGACCTTGGTGGTGATCGTCAAGGAAAAGGAATCGGATATCGCCATCCTGCGAACCCTCGGCGCCAGCCCCGCTAATATTATGAAAATTTTTATGGTGCAGGGCACCATTATTGGTTTTCTTGGTACCTTCATCGGTTGCACCTCCGGCGTCATTATCGCCCTGTATGTACCGGAGATTGTCGGTTTCCTGGAGCGCCTGTTTAATACCCACTTTATTGCTTCTGGTGTTTATGGCTTGAGTAGCCTGCCATCCTTGTTGCAGTGGACGGATGTCGCCGTGATTGCCTTTGTATCCCTGTTGCTGGGGCTGTTATCGACGATATACCCGGCCTGGCGTGCGGCCAAGGTACGACCGGCGGAGGCCTTGCGACAGGAATGAACGAAAATAACCACATCCTGCGTTGCACCAACGTTACCAAGACCTTCACCGAAGGCAATTTCAATGTACCGGTTCTGCAGGGGATTTATTTGCGTATCGCCAAAAACGAACGCATTGCCATTGTCGGCGCCTCCGGCTCCGGCAAGAGTACCTTGCTGCATATTCTTGGTGGTCTTGATATTCCGACATCAGGGCTGGTCGAAGCCGAGGGGCAGGACCTGTCCAGGCTTAGCGCCAAACAGCGTGGCATTTTGCGTAATAAGAAAATCGGCTTTGTATACCAGTTCCATCATCTGTTGCCGGAATTTACCGCGCTGGAAAATGTGGCCATGCCGTTGATCATACGCCGGATTCCCAATGATGAAGCCATCAACCAGGCAAAAGATATTTTACAACGGGTGGGGCTGGAGGATCGTATCAAGCACAAGCCCGGCGAACTTTCCGGTGGTGAACGTCAACGCGTTGCCATCGCCCGGGCGCTGGTGACCAAACCCATGTGCGTCCTGGCCGACGAGCCCACGGGCAATCTGGACCGCAAGACCGCAGAGAATATCTATGAGCTGATGCTGGAACTGAATCAGGAGACGGGCACCAGCCTGGTCGTCGTGACCCATGATATGGCACTGGCCTCGCAAATGGATCGTAGTCTTAAAATCGAGGATGGAGTATTGCACGGATCCTGAGAGTTCCTGGCGATCAGTTTTTCTTTTTTTTCTTTTTTCTGTTTTTCCGCTTTTCCTTTCTGCGTGACCAGGAACGAACCACACTCAAGCGCCATAATCCCTTCAGGCTGAAATAGCCGATGGTGGCAGAGACGCTGGCGACCGTGAACCAGCCGACAGTTAACGGCAGCCAGATAATTTCCACTTGTTCTTTGAGCCATTCCCAGGACAGCTCCTCCGGGTAGGGCAGGGCCTCGACACCCATCATCCAGGCGCCGAGCTTGTAGCAGGCATAAAAGATTGGCAGATAAGTAATGGGATTGGATATCCATACCAGTACCAGCGAGATCGGTAAATTTTTGCGAAAGAAAATAGCGCTGGCCGCCGCCGGTACCATTTGAAATGGTATCGGCACAAAGGCCCAGAACAGACCAATGGCAAAGGCGCCGGGAACCGAACGACGGCTCAGATGCCACAGGTTGGGGTCGTGGATCCGGTCGCCAAAGAAACGCAGGTGTTTATGATTTTTGATCTTGTCCGGATGCGGCAAATATTTTTTGATAAGTCTTTTTGGCATGTTTTGTTCTGCTGGTATACTGCCCCGCTTAACCGGGATGTTATTAATACTGTTGCAGGGAGGCCATTATCCGACTCAGTGCGCTCGCTTTTTTGCTCGGCGTCTTGCTGGTACAGCAAGCCGGCGAATTACCGTCGCTCTGGTGGTCGTTAACGCTGATCCCGGCTCTGTGGCTGTCTTATCGTTATCCCCGTTTTTTACCCCTGGTATTTCTGTTTCTGGGCGTCGTTTGGACCTGCTTTCGGGCCGGCATCATACTACAGGATCATCTGCCAACAGAGCTCGAAGGTAAAAATGTGGTCGTTGAGGGGATTGTTGCCTCTTTACCACGAACACACGACCGCGGGGAACGCTTTGATTTTACCGTAGACAAGGCCTGGTACCAGGGCCGGAAAATCGATATAGCCCATAAAATTCGTCTCAGTTACTACGGCAGACAATTGCGGTTCCGACCGGGTCAGCGCTGGCGCCTGACGGTGCGATTGAAACGTATACACGGTTTTATGAATCCTGGCGGCTTCGATTATGAGGGCTATATGTTCCAGCGGCGTATTCGCGCCCGTGGTTATTTGCGTAACAAGTCCCGTCAGGAATTATTGCAGGAAAATACCGGCATTAGTCTGTTACGGCTCCGATATGAACTGGGACAGCGTCTGCGGACACGGCTGGGGCCGCATCCGCTGGGCGGTATTATTATTGCCCTGGTCAATGGTGACCGCAGCGGGCTGAAGCCGGAACACTGGAATGTCATGCGCCGAACCGGCACCAACCACCTGATGGCGATCTCCGGCTTGCATATCGGCCTGGTAGCCGGGCTGGTATTTTTTGTAGCCAGTCGTTTATGGGCCTTGCCGGGACGTACGGTATTGATTTGGCCGGCGGCCAAGGTGGGCGCGGTCTGCGCCTTGCTGGCCGGGCTGGTTTATGCTGCTTTGGCGGGTTTCAGTATCCCGACGCAGCGGGCATTAATCATGTTGACGATTGTGCTGCTTGGGGTAATTTTTCATCGCCGTTTTGTGCCCTCACAGTACCTGGCCCTGGCATTACTGGCGGTGTTGTTGTTTGACCCCCTGGCGGTCATGAGCGCCGGTTTCTGGCTATCGTTTAGTGCCGTTGGCATTATCCTGTTTTCGTTGCAGGGCGATGAACAGCGTTCGCGGCTGTGGCGCTTCGGCAAAATCCAGATATTTATTGCCATCGGCTTGCTGCCGTTAACTCTGGTGTTGTTTCAGCAGGCCTCCCTGATCGCGCCACTGGCCAACTTCGTCGCCGTTCCTGTTTTTACATTAATTATTGTCCCGCTGGCCTTGCTTGGTGCCTCCGCCCTGTTGTTATTCCCGGACGGCCTTAGTCCACTGTTTTTTGATCCGGCGCTATGGGCACTGGAATATGTCTGGCGCTATCTCGAGTGGCTGGCCTCGATGAAGCACAGCCTCTGGACCCAGCACCGGCCCCCGATGTGGTCCTGGATCTGCGCCCTCATCGGTGTCGCCTTGTTATTGATGCCGCGTGTCTGGCCCGGTCGCTGGGTCGGCCTGGTCTGGCTGGCGCCATTGTTTTTGTTACACCCGGCCAGGCCTGGGCACGATGGCGAGCTCTGGTTTAGCCAGCTTGACGTTGGCCAGGGGTTGGCGTCGGTAGTGCGTACGCGCAATCATGTACTGGTATTCGATACCGGACCGCGGTTTAGCGCGAGCTTTAATACGGGTGATGCGGTGGTGCTGCCGTTCCTGTGGCGTCAGGGTGTCCGGAAAATTGATATGTTAATCATCAGTCATGGCGATAATGACCACATTGGTGGCGCCCATGCCGTGTTGAAATATATGCCAACGGATCGGGTGTTGAGCAGCATACCTGAGGAGTTGCCGGGTGCAAGTACCTGTCAACAGGGGCAGGCATGGACCTGGGACGGGGTACATTTCCAGGTCTTGAATCCCCAGAATAACAGATCCCCAAAACACAATAACAGCAGTTGCGTATTACTTGTCCGTAGCCGTTACGGCGCCGTGCTGTTGACCGGAGACATCGAGCGCCAGGCCGAAATCCGGCTGGTCTCGGAATATGGCAACAGGCTGCGTGCCTCCATCCTGGTGGCCCCGCACCACGGCAGCAAAACCTCATCCAGCAGGTCCTTGATACAGGCGGTACGGCCCGGAATAGTCGTATTCGCCAGTGGTTATCGCAACCGTTACCGGCACCCCCATCACACCGTGGTGGCACGCTATAAAAATACAGGAATCAGGATGTACTGGTCCTCTCGTCATGGCGCCCTGTTATTCAGGATAGGTGCCGCCGGTATTACCGTATTTAGCCATCGCCAGCGGCAAGGGCACTATTGGCACCGCAAGCCCTGAAACACCATTTTGAGCTTTGGCCGCAGTTTGATACATTAGCGCGAAGTTTGAGGACAGCGATTACACAAGATGTACGGTTTACTTTTTGATAACAGCGGTATGGTGATCTGGGTTATGTGGATCATCATCCTGTGCTCACTGGCCGCCATGACCATTATCGGCGAACGTTTCTGGTCCCTGCAAAAGAAATACATATCCCCTCCTAACCTGGTGGCGCAGGTGCAGCAATGGCTGGAACGTAAAGAGCTGGACGATGCCCGAATTAACCTGCTGGGACAAACCTCGCCACTGGGGAGGATCCTGGCCGCCGGCCTGGCGAATCGCCTGTCCCCCCGATACATCGTCAAAGAAGCCATCGAAGATACCGGCCGTCATGTCATCCCGGAACTGGAGCGTTGGCTGGGTGGGTTGGGCACCATTGCCGTTATTACCCCTTTCCTGGGCTTGCTTGGTACGGTGTTGGGTATGATCCAGATGTTTTATGGCCTGAGTGACATGGGTGCTGCCGATCCGATTGTGGTCGCCGGTGGTATCTCCAGCGCGCTTATTACCACGGCTGCCGGCATCACTGTGGCCATCCCCTGTGTTATGGCGCACCGATTCTTTCGCGCCAAGGTCGACAGCCTGATTATTGATATGGAGCAGGAAGCCATCAAGCTGGTGGACATGCTGCATGAAAAACCACAAAAATCATCCTCGGTAAATTACTAGCCCATGCGGTTTCGAAGCCGGAATAAACAAGAAGGGCCGGAGCTGAATCTGGTGCCATTGATTGATGTTATGCTAATGACATTGATCTTTCTGGTAGTAACGACCAGTTTTTCCAAGGAATCGCAGTTGCGTATCAGGTTGCCACAGGCATCCAGTACCGTAAAAGTGACCAAACAAATGCTGCGAATTTCGATTGATGCCACTGGCCAATACTTTATTAATGACAAGCAGTTGTTGAAACCGACCCCGGAAGCCTTGCGACATGAAATGCAGCGCATCGCCGGGGCACGGAGAAAAAGACTGGTGGTGGTTGTCCATGCCGATGCCAAGACACCACACCAGGCGGTTGTGTACGTTATGGACGCAGCACGCAGACTGGGTTTCCGTAACCTGACCTTTGCCACGCAACAATTTGCCAAACCCCCTAAGTGAGCAAGTCGACCCAAGCTCATACTGAAAATGGTCTGGCGCTTTACCGAAGGCTGTTGTCCTACGTATGGCCTTATAAATTCGTATTTATTATTGCGGTCATTGCCATGATGTTCCTGGCGGCGACCTCGACCGGTTTTGCGGCACTGATGAAGCCACTGGTGGACGGCGGCTTTGTCAATCGCGATCTGGAAGTGATCAAGTTGTTGCCGTTGATGATCCTGGGCCTGTTTATTTTACGCGCACTCTCCAGTCTGACAGCCGACTACAGTGTCGGCTGGATTGGGCGCAGGGTGATATATACCTTGCGTAAAGCCATGTTTATGCACATGGTGCAATTGCCAAGCACTTTTTATGATACCAATCCTTCCAGTGTTGTCAGCGCCAAACTCATTTTTGATGTTGAGCAAATAGCCCGCGCCACTACCGTATCTCTGTTTGTGCTGATTAAAGATGGCTTTACCGTGATCCTGATGTTGTTATGGATGGCTTACCTGAACTGGAAGCTGACGCTGATTGTATTATTGATAACGCCGGTAGTGGTTTTCTGTATACGCCTGATGACCAGTCGCTTGCGCCGCGCCAGTAAAAATATCCAGACCGCCGTCGGTAATATCTCCCGGATCAGTCTCGAGGCTGCTGAAGGTCATCGTGTCGTCAAGGCCTACAATGCACAAGAAGTGGAAGTTGAAAATTTTACCAGGGCCAACCAAAGTAATCTGAAACAAAATATGCGGCGTATCGCTACCTCGGCCATAGGTGTCGCTATCATCCAGTTGCTGGCCGGTGTCGGCATCGCAGTGGCCATTTATCTATTGCTGCAGCCAGGTGAGGCCAGCGCTGGTAGTTTTGCCTCTTATATTACGGCCATGATGTGGGTCTTGAACCCGGCCAAGCGTCTGGCCAAGGTGAATGAGAGCATCCAGACCGGGCTCGCTGCTGCCGACAGCGCATTTCATTTGCTGGATACCGCAGCAGAGCCGGATAATGGTACCGAGACCCTGGAACAAGTGCGGGGACGCATTGAATACAAAAACGTGGAATTCAATTACCAGGGCCATGAAAACAAGGTGCTGCACGATATGTCCTTTGCCATTGAACCGGGACAAACTATGGCGCTGGTAGGGGTCTCGGGCAGCGGTAAATCCACTATCGCCAACCTGCTGTTGCGTTATTACCCATTATCATCCGGTGTCATCACGCTGGACGGTGTCGATACACAACATCTCAAGCTTGCCGACCTGCGTCACTATATTGCGCTGGTGACGCAGAATACCATTTTGTTTGACGACACCATCAAACACAATATTACCTATGGCGCCGGCGGTGATATTGATGAGGCACGCCTGCAAAATGCCGTCAAGGCGGCACGCGTATCCGAATTTATCGATAATCTGCCCCAGGGGCTGGACAGCAGAATTGGGGAGAAGGGGTTACTTTTCTCCGGTGGCCAGCGGCAACGTATCGCTATTGCCCGCGCCTTGTATAAAAATGCACCGATCCTGGTGCTGGATGAGGCGACGTCTTCCCTGGATACCGAGTCCGAACGTTATGTGCAAGAGGCGATGGAGAGCCTGATGCAGGGGCGAACGACGCTGGTGATTGCCCATCGACTCAGCACTATTGAAAATGCCGATCAGATCGTCGTGCTCGACAAGGGCCGTATCGTAGAGCAGGGCACCCATAAATCCCTGATTGCCGGCAATGGGGTCTATGCCAATCTGCATAGCATTCAATTTCAAACCAACGCCGTATCCTGATTCCGGGAGCAAGATATGGTCGATTTAGCAAAACACTGGCAAAGTGTCACCTGGTTAAGCCTGTTGTTGTGGCCGCTTGGTCTGGTCTTTTGTACCCTGGCATGGGGCCGTCGATGGTGTTACCGACGGGGGCTGTTGCGTCAATATGAGCTGGCGGTCCCGGTCATTGTTATTGGTAATATTACGGTTGGCGGTACCGGAAAAACGCCATTGGTCATCTGGATGGCGGAATATTTACAGCGTAACGGCTATACACCGGGAGTGATAGTTCGTGGCTATCGTGGTACATCCCGACAGTGGCCGCAATTAGTAAAAAAAGATTCCGATGCGGAGCAGCTGGGTGATGAGGCCGTATTGCTGGCATGGCGCTGCACTTGCCCGGTGGCGGCAGGCCCGGACCGGGGCGCTGCGGCCCGGTTGCTGATTGAAAATAAAGGTTGCAACATAATAATAAGTGATGATGGGTTACAACATTATGCGCTACCGAGAACAATTGAGATCGCTGTGATTGATGGTATCAGGAGGCAGGGCAATGGTTTTTGTCTGCCGGCAGGCCCGCTGCGGGAGCCGGCGCGGAGGTTGCATGAAGTGGATATCTGCATTACCAATGGCTTGCCGCAGAAAAATGAATATAGCATGACCGTCAAACCGGGACGGATTTATCGCCTCACGGAGCCTGAAGCAGGAAAGGACTTTATTTATAAAAGGGTGCATGCGGTTGCCGGTATCGGCAACCCGATACGCTTCTTTTCCCAGCTGGAAACGCTGGGCATTGATCCCATCAAACATGTATTTCCCGACCATCACCAGTTCAACAAAAGCGATTTGGTCTTTAATGATAAAGAGCCTGTCATTATGACAGAGAAAGATGCGGTAAAATGCCGGCCCTGGGCCGAGGACCAATTCTGGGTGCTGCCTATAGCCGTAGAACCTGACGAGACATTTGCTGCCAGAGTTTTGGCATTATTACAGGAGAGGAAGGTTGGACAAGAAGCTGCTTGATATTCTGGTATGCCCGGTGTGCAAAGGGCCCATTCGCTACGACAAGAGCAAGGGTGAGCTCATATGCCGGGCCGACAGGCTGGCCTTCCCGGTGAAGGATAATATCCCTTATATGGTGGAGGACGATGCGCGTCAGATCAGTGAACAGGAATACGAGGCGCTTAAACCCTGATGCATATCATTATTCCGGCGCGTTATACCTCTACCAGACTACCAGGCAAACCGCTACTGGATATTGCCGGCAAAACACTGATCCACCGTGTCTATGATTGCGCCCGCACGGCTGATCCGGAACGAATCATTATTGCTACCGATGACGCTCGAATAGAGCAGGCCGCCAGGGATTTTGGCGCCGAGGTCTGCATGACTTCGGCAGATCACGAATCGGGTACTGATCGAATTGCCGAAGTGATTACCAGCTTGTCACTTGCCGATGATACGGTTGTGGTTAACCTGCAAGGCGATGAGCCTATGGTGCCAGGCGCCATGATACGCAAGGTGGTCGATACGCTGGCAAATCATGATGCTGCTGTTATGGCCACCGCCTGCCATCGGGTTAGCAATGAGGACGAATATCGCGATGTTGATGTGGTTAAGGTAGTGGTGAACCACGAGGGTTACGCACTCTATTTCAGCAGGTCTCCGATACCCTGGGGACCGCATCAGGAAGGCCGGGGTTTGGCCAGGCACCACATCGGACTCTATGCCTATTATGCCGGCTTCGTGCGCGAATTCAGCCAATGGTCACCGTGTCCAATGGAGCAGACAGAACGTCTGGAGCAATTAAGGGTGCTATGGCACGGCAAAAAGATAGCGGTTTGCGAAGTCGAGGAAGCGCCTGGTTACGGCGTGGATACGGCGGTAGATTTGGCCCGGGTGAGGCAATATTTTATCTAGAATAATTCTAGATTTAAGTAATAACTTATTGTATTTAATATATAAAATATATGGTTAGGGTTCTGTTTGTCTGTCTTGGCAATATTTGTCGCTCGCCGACGGCGGAAGGCGTATTTCGTAAGTTGATTCAGGATCAGGGCTATGAGGCCGATATCGAAATTGATTCTGCTGGCACCCATGCCTACCATGTGGGCGAGCCCCCGGACTCAAGGGCACAGCAGACGGCGCACCAACGCGGCATCGATATCAGTCAGCTGCGAGGCCGAAAGGTATTGGCAGGGGATGCCAATGTGTTCGACTACGTGCTGGCCATGGACCATGAAAACTACCAGAATTTGCTTCGTATTTTTCCACAACACGAGCACCAGAAGATTGGTCTGTTTATGCAGTATGCCAATCAAAGAGTGGAGCAGGAGGTGCCTGATCCTTACTTCGGTGGAGCCGGTGGCTTTGACCGCGTGCTGGACATGATTGAGGAGGCATCCATAGGCCTCCTCAATAACATCAAGCAGCGGCACAAATTATAATCAGGAATTATCGCTCGGTGGCGCCTCTGCTTTCGGGCGCGTTTCAACCTGTCGCAAACTACTTTCGGATGACGATGACTCCGGTTTTTTGACCGGCGCCGGGATGGCAGTGTTGCTGGTCTCGGGCTTGCTGCTGCTTTCCTGCGATTTCATCACCACCGTTTCTTTTGGCTGTGGCACAGCCTCGCGGCTTTGAGATTGCTGTTGACGTTCCTCAGGCGACATTACGTTACCATTTACCTCAGGCTTGTTCTCCGGCTTGTTTGTATCTTTTTGCGCTACGTTGGGATTTCTGGGTTGCCCCCTTTTTTTGTTTCTTTGCTGGCCACCTTGCTGCCTGCCACGGGGGCGCTGCTCATTTTTCGCAGACTGATCTTGTTGTTGGCGCCCTTGCCCCTTGCCGCGAGAGGGTTTAGTGTCCTGTTTGCGGTTATCTTCATCACGTGAGCGTGACTGAGTGCGTTGGGTATTACTGCGGGTCTTGTTGCGTTGTTGATTGCTGGCCCGTTGCCCCTGGCTACTACGACCCCTGGTGTTGCGCTTACGGTCGGTACCACTGTACCGTTTCTGGCTGGTGCGCTTCTTTTTCTTCTTGGTGCCAGTACCGAAGAAGAAGCGATAAATCCGTACAAAAAGGCCAATTTGACTGGCGGGCGCCGCCGCCGGGCGGGCACGGCCACTCTCGGCATAACTCACTGGCGCTACCACGGGTTTTTCCTGTTTGCTGGTGTCGGTGATGATGTCTGCATCGTCCTCATCAGCGGTCGAAATATCATAGCTCGGCGTATCGACCACCTCGTCCAGCTCCTCACTGCGCAATCGTTTGATCTGGTAATGCGGTGTGTCCATATCCGGGGAGGGGACAATGACTATCGGGGTACCAATACGGGATTCCATGGCGCTAAGCTCGAGACGTTTCTCGTTCAACAGGAACGATGCGGTTTCGATAGGCAGGTGTACATGTACCGCAGCGGAGTTTTCCTTAGCGGCTTCATCCTGAATAATACGCAGGATATGCAATGCTGAAGATTGTACGCTGCGAATAGAGCCGGTGCCGCTACAACGAGGACAGACCAGACTGCTGGCCTCACCAAGCGACGGGCGCAGGCGTTGGCGTGACATCTCCAGTAAACCAAAACGGGAGATACGTCCTACCTGGACGCGAGCCCGGTCGTGTTTTAGCGCCTCATTGATACAATTTTCAACCTCACGCTGGTTTCTGGCCGGTGTCATATCAATAAAATCAATGACCACCAGGCCACCCAGATCGCGCAATCTCAATTGTCGTGCTACTTCATCGGCGGCCTCGAGGTTGGTCATGAGCGCCGTTTCCTCAATGTCACCTCCTTTGGTAGCGCGTGCCGAGTTGACGTCGATCGTGACCAGCGCCTCGGTGCGATCGAATACCAGCGAACCACCGGATTCCAGTTGCACTTCCCGGGAAAAAGCCGAATCAATCTGGTGCTCTACCTGGTAGCGGGTGAACAACGGAGTTTCGTCTTTATATAATTTAAGCTTGTCAAGATGATGCGGCACCATTTGTTCCATAAAATTACGCAGCCGCTCATACACGTCTTCTTTGTCGACCATCACTTCGCCGACATCACTGCGCAGATAATCGAGTACGGTACGCACTACCAGATTGTTTTCTTTGTGGATCAAGCAAGGGGCCTCATGCTCGGTTGCGGCGGCACTAATGCGATCCCACAGGTTGGTCAGGAAATCGAGATCCCATTGCAGTTCTTCTACGCTCTTGCCAATACAGGCCGTACGGGCGATCAACGCATGGTCGTCGGGTGCATCAAGCTGGGACAAGACCTCACGCAGCTCGGCGCGTTCTTCGCCTTCGATACGCCGTGAAATACCACCACCCTTGGGGTTGCTTGGCATTAACACCAGGAAGCGGCCAGCCAGGCTAATGAAGGTGGTTAGTGCCGCACCCTTACTGCCTCGCTCTTCTTTTTCGACCTGAACGATGAGTTCCTGACCTTCCTTGATGACATCCTGAATTTTGACCTGCCCAATCGGAGTGCTGCGACTGTCAAAATTTTTGAAATAGATTCGGGAAATTTCCTTTAAAGGCAGGAAGCCCTGGCGCTCGGTGCCGTAATCAATAAACGCGGCTTCCAGGCTGGGTTCCACCCGGGTCACTTTGCCTTTATAGATATTGCCTTTGCGTTGTTGGAAGGCGGCGGATTCGATATCGAGGTCCAGTAATTTCTGGCCATCGACCACGGCAAGACGCAACTCCTCAGGGTGAGTTGCGTTAAACAACAATCTCTTCATTATTAAACCTTTCCTTACAGGCACACGTCCTTGGGTATCAAGGGTGCCGTGCGCAATTTACGAGCATTAAGGCTTTTTCGCCTGCTCAATGCGCCTGTGGCTGCAGCCATGCGCCTGTTTTACTCTATGCTTTCCTCTGATGGGCGAGAAACGCGAAACCCTGTCGTGATTTACATCACTTGGTGGACGGCGTTTGTGTTGCTGTCGTCCGGCATCGTGCCTTGGGGCACAATGCGTAAATCTGTTTTCTGGTAAACCGCTGGTTTTGACCAACTTTAGTGTACAGTATCACACCTGTTTAAATGACGTTTTACCAAAGCCTTTTCAAGCCTCTGCCAATCTGAGGTCGGCAAGAGCGAAACAAAATATATCAGTGAAACCACCAGGCAGCAATGCAAATTACGCTAAAACCTTGAATAACACGGGGAAATCGAACAAACCGGGTGTACAACAAGTTGTCATCAGTGACGCGCAAAGCGGTCAAAGGCTGGACAATTTCCTGCTATCCCGGCTCAAGGGGGTGCCGCGCAGTCTGGTTTACCGTCTGGTCAGGCGTGGTGAAGTACGCATCAATAAGGGCAGAAAACGGCCTGATTACCGTCTGCGTAGCGGTGACGTGGTGCGCATCCCCCCGGTGCGGACTGCGGTACGTGAGCAAAAAGCGCTGACCCGGCTTGGCAGTGACTGGCTTGATGAGCATATTGTCTACGAAGATGAGTATCTATTGGCCCTCAATAAACCGTCGGGTATGGCTGTGCATGGCGGCAGTGGTATCAGCCTTGGCGTCATCGAGACCATACGGCAACTGAGACCGCAAGCCCCTTATCTGGAACTGGTACATCGCCTTGATCGTGAAACTTCCGGTTGCCTGCTGATCGCCAAGCGCAGATCGGCATTGACCGCATTGCATGCGCAGCTTCGGGAACGCAAGACGGATAAGCGCTATTTGGCACTGGTCAACGGATCCTGGAGAGGAAAGGCGCGTCGTGTCGAGGCCGCACTGACTAAAAACCAGACACGGTCCGGGGAACGTATTGCCCGGGTATCGGAGGCAGGCAGCGAGGCCATAAGCCGCTTTGTGCCGAAGACCGTGTATACCGAATCCACCCTGGTTGAGATTGAATTAATGACGGGCCGAACCCACCAGGCCAGGGTGCATGCCGCCCATATTAATCACCCGATTGCCGGCGATGAAAAATACGGTGATAAAGGTTTCAACCGCACGCTAAGAAACCTGGGATTGAAACGTTTATTTTTGCATGCCGCATCCATTACTATTGAACATCCGGGAACGAACCAGAAAATAAAACTACAGGCCGCGCTTCCGGATGAGCTGCAAATGGTCCTGAAACAATTGGCAAAATGAGCACGAAACAGTACGAACTGATTGTTTTTGACTGGGACGGTACGCTCATGGATTCGGTCGACAAAATCGTTAACTGTTTCACCGCTGCTATAGATGAAATGGATCTCGTGCACCCGGGCGCTGAGGCGGTACGTAACATTATTGGTCTTGGTATGCGTGAGGCCATGGAGTTGTTGTTCTCCGATATGCCATGCGAGACACAGGATATTTTCATTAGCCATTACCGCGAACATTTTCTGCATCGGAACCAGACAGAGATGCTGTTGTTTGACGGGGTACGAAAAGGGCTGGAAGATTTGTCTGATCGTGGTTATTTGCTGGCGGTAGCGACCGGTAAGGCGCGGCGCGGTCTGGACCGGGTGCTTGATGAAACCGGTCTGGAATCGATTTTTGTGTCAACGCGCTGTGGCGATGAGGCCCTATCCAAACCGCACCCAAAGATGTTGCAGGATGTATTACAGCAAACCGGTATCGCGGCAGAGCGCAGCATTATGGTGGGAGACACTGTTTACGATTTGCAGATGGCCAGTAATGCCGGTATCGATTCCCTGGCAGTCAGTTACGGAGTGCATGAACGTCAGCGTCTATTGGACTGTGGCCCCAGGGAATGCCTCGATTCGTTCCGGGATGTCTGTCAGTGGCTGGATCCAACGACTATGGACTAAAAGTCCATAGGTTGTTTTTATAGCGATTATATTCGCTTCACTACAAAGCACACCAAGACAAAAATATTTTTACCGCAGAGGTCGCGGAGGTGCGCAATGGTTTTATTGATTACTGCGCCCTCGGTACAGTAATCAATAATATGCTTTTCTCTGCGTACCTTTGCGACCTTTGCGGTAAAGACTTGAACTAATAAAACACTGATACTAAAGTCTTGCCCTTAAAATGCATAGTTTTAAACTAGCGTACTGGGACAATAAAAAGTGTGTTTCTCGGTAATTTGTAAAAGCGGAGATGTGACAGAGTGCCATAATGGTGTTCGTTTTTTTGTAAGTAAGAAAGGAACAAAGCACCCGGCTTTTGTCATTCGCTACAAAGACGTGGTTTATGCCTATCTGAATCGCTGTGCCCATAAGGGGCTGGAACTGGACTGGGATCCGGGACAGTTTTTTGATCGCCAGGGCCGATATCTGATTTGCGCTACCCACGATGCCCGGTACGAACCCGATAGTGGGCTGTGTATAGCCGGTCCGTGTATAGGGGCAAGCTTGACCGTATTGTCTGTTGCCGAAAAAAACGGCCTCATATCCCTGAAAAACAGCGAGGATGATGTACACTTGGTTTCATAAATAAAGACGATTAAGGCAAACAATGACTGAAGAGCAGAACGGATCAAACCAGCAGAATAATGGACAGCAACCCGGCTGGGAGCGCAATGTTCTCGAGCGACTTGCCTTTGCTGCCCTGCGCGAGCAACGGCTGTCACGAAACTGGGGTATTTTTTTCAAATTATTTTATGGTTTCTTTCTGCTCGTATCCCTGTTGTTCTTTTTTATTCTCATCGGGGTTGTCGCCACTGCCGGAAAACAGACAGAAAGCCTGAGCGCAAAAGAACACACGGCGCTGGTCGAACTCAACGGGATTATTGCCCCCAATACCCCGGCGAGCGCCGATCTGGTGGTTTCCAGCCTGCGCGCGGCATTCAAGAATAAAAAAACCAAAGGTGTCATTATCCGCACCAACAGCCCCGGTGGCAGCCCGGTACAGTCGAGCTACATCTATAACGAGATCAAACGACTGCGAAAAAAATATCCTAAAATACCAGTGTATGCCGTGATCACCGATGTCTGTGCATCCGGTTGCTATTACGCCATTGCCTCCAGCAACAAGATCTACGCTAACGAATCCAGCATTGTTGGTTCTATCGGTGTGTTGATGAATGGCTTTGGTTTTGTAGATGCCATGAAGAAACTTGGTATTAAACGTCGCCTGCTAACGGCTGGTAAGCACAAAGGTATCCTGGATCCTTTTTCACCGCTCGGTCCTTATGCCAAGGCACATGCAAAGAATATGCTGAGCCAGGTACACCGGCAATTTATCCGTGCGGTTAAGGAAGGTCGTGGTAGCGCCTTGTCCAGCGACAAGAAACTGTTTAGTGGGTTATTCTGGACTGGATACGAGGCCAAGCGGCTGGGTCTGGTAGACGAAATGGGCAGTGCCGGTGAAGTCGCACGTAATGTAATCAAGGCAGAGACCATCGTAAACTTTACCCGTAAACAGAGATTCCTCGATCGCTTTATACGACAATTGGGGGCGTCCATGGTACTGGCCATGGAGCAACGCTGGTTAATGAACAGTCAATCCATACAACTGCGTTAAATAATTCTGACGCCTTCCTGTTCCAGCATACGAATCAACGGAATCAGCGGCAGGCCGATTAAGGTATTCGGATCGTCCCCCTCAAAGCGCTCCAGCAGGGCAATACCCAGACCTTCGGACTTGACGCTACCAGCGCACTTGTAGGGCTTCTCTTTATGCAGATAGGTTTCTATTTGCTCATCGCTAAGTTCACGAAACTGTACATAGTAGGGGATAACCTCGCTTTGCAGTTTGTTGGTTGCGGCATTGAACAAGGCCAGGCCGGTATATAAAACAATCCTTTGCCCCGAGGCCTGTTGCAGTTGTTTGATGGCGTTATCGTGCGTATGTGGCTTGCCAACAACCTGGTCACCGTGCACCGCAACCTGATCGGCACCAATAATTAGCGCGTTATTGTGCTTTTTGCCGATGGTCCTGGCCTTGGCAATAGCCAGTCGTTCTACCAGGGCAACAGGCGTTTCACCATCCACTGCGGATTCATCGATATCCGG
>CAJVXG010000009.1 GCA_913009215.1 uncultured Gammaproteobacteria bacterium
CGCATTGTATAAACGAAAGCAGCGAATATCAAAAAGTAATTCTCCGTGAATTGGATATAATCACCTTGTTTTTGTTATCAGGACCTGTCTTTGCCAGATCATATACGAATTGTATTGGTGCGGCCCTCCCACCCCGGGAATATTGGCGCCACTGCCCGCGCCATGATGACCATGGGTCTGGGTCGGTTGGTTCTGGTGCAACCGGCCTGTTTCCCGAGCCAGGTGGCGACGGACCGCGCCTCCGGGGCTGTGGGTATCCTGAAACAGGCGGTGTGCTGTGATTCATTACAGCAGGCCATCGCAGATTGCCATCTGGTGCTGGGTACTACAGCACGAGATCGTACCGTTGAGTGGCCGCAATGCACCCCCAGGGAGGCGGCAAGCAGGATTGCCGAATTGTCGAGCGAACAGCAGGTGGCCATTGTTTTTGGTACCGAACGCATCGGATTGTCCAATGAAGAGCTCGATCTATGCCATACAATGGTGCGCATCCCCTGTAACCCGGAATTCAGTTCGCTGAACCTGGCATCGGCGGTGCAGATTCTCTGTTATGAAATCATGCTGATGATGGATTTGAAGCAAGGCCATGAAAGACCCACCGAGACACTGGCAAAACAGGAAGATATGCAACGCTTTTATAGTCATTTGCACGAAGTGCTTGTCGAGCTGGAATTTCTGGATGAAGATAACCCAAGGTTGCTGGACCGGAGGCTGCACCGCTTGTTTAATCGGGCGGCCCTGGTGGAGAGTGAAGTACAAATTTTAAGGGGCATTTTGACCGCTATTCAGCGTAAAAATGGTTGAATACTTGACACCCAAACTAGGGAATGGCCTAATTCATAAATATTAGGAATTGCTAATGCTTAAGCGCCTGGCTACATATCTGCGAACCGTTGCTGAGCGTGATCCAGCAGCACGGTCATGGTGGGAGATCCTGACCGCCTATCCGGGCGTACATGCTATGTTTGCGCACAGATTGGCGCACCGGCTGTGGCGCTGGCGTTTATATTGGTTTGCCCGGCTGGTTTCGCACTTAAGCAGGTGGCTTACCGGGATAGAAATACACCCGGGGGCAAAAATTGGTGACCGTTTCTTCATAGACCATGGCATGGGTGTGGTTATCGGTGAAACGGCAGAAGTGGGCAATGATTGCACCCTGTATCACGGCGTTACCCTGGGCGGTACTTCCTGGGATAAAGTCAAAAGACACCCCACATTGGGCGACAATGTGGTGGTAGGTGCGGGAGCGAAGGTATTAGGGCCGGTCCTGATTGGCGATAACGCCAGGATTGGATCCAATTCTGTCGTTATACACGATGTCCCGGAAGGGGCAACGGTGGTGGGGATTCCAGGCAGGATAGTTACGGCACCCAAGGAAATGTCGAAAGAACGCCAGGAGACGGCCAAGAAAATGGGTTTCGATGCCTATGGGTTGACCAGGCAAATGCCTGACCCAGTGGCACATGCCATCGACTGCATGTTGGACCATATACATGCGGTGGACGAAAAACTGGAGAATATCTGCCAGGCGATGAAGCAATCCGGCGTGGATGTGGCCGATATAGAAATTCCAGAGCTGGATATCAAGCATCTGGAAGCAGGCGAAGGGGAAGACAGAAATAGTTGACTAATTTTGTCAGGAATGTACACTAACCTCCAAGTAAAGTACAAATATGGGATATAGCTATGAAATTAACGACTAAAGGGCGATATGCGGTAACGGCCATGCTTGATTTGGCCTTGCATTTTAATCAGGGCGCTGTGACATTGGCGGATATTGCGGGACGACAGGGGATTTCGCTGTCCTATCTGGAGCAATTATTTGCCAAACTCCGGCGAGGCGGTTTGGTCGAGAGCGTACGCGGTCCAGGCGGAGGCTATAATTTGGCCCGCGATCCATCGCAAATTGCTGTTGCCGAAATTATTGTAACAATTAACGAGAATATTGATGCAACTCGCTGTGGTGGCGAAAAGAATTGTCATGGCGATGAGACCTGCTTAACTCATCAGCTTTGGGAAGACCTGAGTGACCGCATCTACAATTTCCTTAACAGTATCACCTTGGGCGATTTGGTGAATAAACCCCATGTGCAGGAAGTGGCGCTACATCAGGAAGGACGCATGCAGACAAACCGGCAGACGGTTGCGTCATAAGTAGCAGGAAGTAACGATGACAACATGTTCTGTCTGGTCAGGACGTAGGACTACCAGATTGTGCGGTTTTAAGATGTAGAGACTGTGTCATGAAGAAACCAATATACCTAGACTACTCCGCGACGACCCCGGTGGACCCCCGGGTGGCAGAGAAATTGTGCCAATATCTGACGCAGGAGGGTGAGTTCGGTAACCCGGCCTCCCGGTCCCACGCCTATGGCTGGCATGCCGAGGACGCCATTGATGAGGCACGCGCAAATGTCGCCAGGCTGATTGGCGCCAACCCCAAGGAAATCATCTGGACTTCCGGGGCCACCGAGTCCGATAACCTGGCCATCAAGGGCGCGGCCCATTTTTACAAGAAAAAGGGTAGACATATTGTTACCTGCAAGACAGAGCACAAAGCCGTGCTCGATACCTGTCGCCAACTGGAGCGGGAAGGTTTTGAGCTTACCTACCTTGATCCTGAGGACAATGGGTTGGTTGACCTGGGGAAACTGGAGTCCGCATTACGCGACGACACCATTCTGGTGTCAATTATGCACGTCAATAACGAGACTGGCGTTATCCAGGATATTGCAGCGATTGGTCAGTTGGTACGTGACCGCGGTATTGTGTTTCATACCGACGCGGCCCAGAGTGCCGGCAAGATACCTGTTGACGTAGAGGCAATGAATGTAGACTTGATGTCACTGTCGGCGCACAAGGTCTATGGCCCCAAAGGTATTGGCGCACTGTATGTACGCCGCAAACCCCGTATACGACTGGAGGCGCAGATCCATGGTGGCGGGCATGAACGGGGATTGCGCTCAGGCACGCTGGCTACCCACCAGATTGTGGGCATGGGTGAGGCCTTCCGCATTGCTGCTGAGGAAATGGAAGTAGAAGCGGCGCGCATTCGTAAATTACGCGACCGTTTGTATCAGGGTTTTCAGGATATTGATGAAGTTTATATTAATGGTGATATGGATCAGCGAATTCCAGGTAACCTCAACATCAGCTTTAATTTTGTTGAGGGTGAGTCCTTGATTATGGCGCTGAAGGATCTGGCAGTATCGTCAGGTTCCGCCTGTACCTCGGCCAGCCTGGAGCCATCTTATGTATTACGCGCCCTGGGGCGCAGCGATGAACTGGCGCACAGCTCAATCCGGTTTACACTGGGTCGTTTTACCACCGAGGAAGAGATCGATTACACCATTGAGCTGGTGAAAAAGAATATTGACAGACTACGGGAAATGTCGCCACTATGGGAGATGCACCAGGAAGGTGTGGATCTCAGCAAGGTACAGTGGGCGGCACATTAAGACTTAATGCTATAGTATTATTTGAATAGCGGGAGTAAAAGACATGGCATACAGTGATAAAGTTTTGGATCATTACGAAAATCCGCGCAATGTTGGCACCATGGATAAAGCAGATACTGCTGTAGGGACCGGTATGGTAGGCGCCCCTGCCTGTGGAGATGTTATGAAATTGCAAATCAAGGTCAATGAAGAGGGTGTTATTGAAGATGCTAAATTCAAGACCTATGGTTGTGGCTCGGCCATTGCCTCCAGCTCCCTGCTAACCGAATGGGTCAAGGGCAAGACGCTGGACCAGGCCCGTCAAATCAAGAATTCAGATATTGCTGAAGAGTTGGCACTGCCGCCGGTCAAGATTCATTGTTCTGTTCTGGCAGAAGATGCGATCAAGGCCGCGATTGAAGACTATCAGTCCAAGTCTGAAGCGCCGGCATCTTCCGAGGATGCCGCCTAGTCGGAGTGGCAGATGGCGATTACGTTAACGCAAGCGGCAGCCAGGCGGATTCGCGACTTTCTCGAAAAACGCGGCAAAGGTGAAGGGTTACGTGTTGGCGTCAAGACCTCCGGCTGTTCCGGTATGGCCTATGTACTTGAGTATGTCGACGAAATAAACAAGGATGACCAGGTTTATGAGTCGCATGGAGTTAAGGTTATCGTTGACCCGAAAAGTCTGGCATACATTGATGGTACCGAGCTGGATTACACAAAAGAGGGGCTGAATGAGGGCTTTGCCTTTAGTAATCCCAATGTGACCAGTGAATGTGGTTGTGGCGAGAGCTTCAACATTTGAACGCAGTACATGTATTCTGTTTCCCCCCAATTAATTATCCATGCAGCAGGACGATCTCAAGAAGGACTTCTTTGCGTTTCTGGGTTTACCCATAGCGTTTGACCTCGATCCGGAAGCACTGGAAGACAACTACCGCACTCTGCAAAAACACCTGCATCCCGATAAATTCTCCATGTCCACAGAACAGGAGAAGCGTATGGCAGTGCAGCTAACCGCTCATCTGAACGAGGCCCAGGCTACATTAAGCAACCCGATGCGCAGGGGCCGATATTTACTGGTCATGCAGGGCATTGATACCAATGAAGAGACCGATACGGTGATGCCGGCAGTATTCCTGATGGAGCAAATAGAGATCAGAGAGCAGCTTGAGGAGCTGGATAGTGTTGATGATCCGTGGGCAAGGCTTGATGCATTGGCAGAAATGATCGGAAAAAAAATAAAAGATCGGGTTCAGGGCTTATCGAAGGCCTTTGCCGCAAAGGATTTCCAGGGTGCGCGTGGTATTGTCCGGGAAATGCAGTTCTTGCATAAAATTCAGGATGAGATCGAACAATCAGAAGATCGATTATCGTAAAGAATGAATACATCATGGCTTTATTGCAAATAAGTGAACCTGGACAATCTACGGCGCCACATGAGCATCGTTTGGCCGCCGGCATCGATCTGGGAACAACGAATTCCCTGATTGCCAGCGTGCGCAGCGGTATTGCCGAGACCTTGCCGGACGATTCAGGGCGGCACCTGTTGCCCTCGGTGGTGCGCTATGGCAAGGATAAAAACCCGGTCGTAGGCCATGCTGCCCTGGCAGTACAAACGACTGAGCCGCTGAATACCATATCATCGGTCAAACGTTTGATGGGAAGAGGGAAAGAGGACGTATTGACACTGCATGACACCATGCCGTATCGCTTTGTCGATACCGAGGGCGGTATGCCGTCAATACAAACCGACTCTGGTGTCTATAGCCCTGTTGAAATCTCCGCCGAAATACTGAGAACCTTGAGAAATCGCGCCGAAGAGTCTCTCGGGGGTGATTTGACCGGTGTTGTTATTACCGTGCCGGCCTATTTTGACGAGGCCCAGCGTCAGGCCACCAAAGATGCCGCCAGTCTTGCAGGATTAAAGGTACTGCGTTTATTAAATGAACCCACCGCTGCAGCTGTGGCGTACGGCCTGGATCAGAAACCGGAGGGCGTGTTCGCGATATACGATCTTGGCGGCGGTACTTTTGATATTTCAATATTGCATTTGAAAAAAGGCGTGTTCGAAGTTCTGGCCACTGCAGGCGATAGCGCACTGGGTGGCGATGATTTTGATCATGCCATCGCCGACTGGCTGATTGAGCAATCCGGCATAGACGCATCCGGGAACCACTCCATATTAAGACAGGCTTTGCTGGTTGCAAGAAAGGCAAAAGAACAATTAAGTAATGAGACGACGGTAACGGTTGAGTTGTCGGATGGCAAGAACCAGCATTGGCAGGGTGCGCTCGATAGAGACACGCTAACGTCGCTGATAGATCCTATAGTAGTCAGGACCCTGCCGGCATGTCGGCGTTGTTTGCGTGATGCTGGCCTGAAGGTCGACCATATTGATGGTGTCGTTCTGGTGGGCGGTTCTACCCGCAGCCCACAGGTGCGAGACAAGGTGACCGGGTTTTTTGGCAAACCGGCATTGTTGCATATTGATCCGGAAAGAGTAGTGGCCATTGGCGCCGCACTGCAGGCCGATATATTGGTTGGCAATAAGCCCGAAGAAGATATGCTGTTGCTTGATGTCACTCCATTATCGCTCGGTATCGAAGTTATGGGTGGTATGGTTGAGAAGATCATTCCACGCAATAGCCCGATACCGATTGCCAAGGCCCAGGAATTTACCACCTATCAGGACGGCCAGACGGCCATGGTTATTCATGTTTTGCAGGGTGAACGTGAAATGGTGCAAGATTGCCGATCACTGGCCCGGTTTAATCTACGTGGTATTCCGCCAATGGTTGCCGGAGCGGCGCGAATTCGTGTGACTTACCAGGTGGATGCGGATGGTTTGCTCAGCGTTAGTGCACGGGAGGAAACCCGAAATGTTGAGAGCTTTATCGAAGTAAAACCGTCTTACGGCCTGACCGATGCCGAAGTGGAGGCTATGTTGAGATCGTCTTTCGAGCATGCCGAGGATGACATGCAGGAAAGAAAATTACGGGAAAAGCAAGTAGAGGCAGAGAGTTTACTGCAGGCGGTGGCTGTGGCGCTTAAAGCGGATGGTGAAAGATTCCTGAACGATGAAGAAAGAAGTGCCATTGATAAATGTATGAACAAGCTGGCACAAAGCAAGACTGGTCGTGATGCTGTGCTTATTGATCAGAATGCGAAGGCGCTGAACCGGGCAACGTATGAATTTGCGTCCCGACGCATGGACAATAATGTACAGCAGGCGCTGAAGGGGCACAGTGTTAATGAGTTCGAGGAAACATCCGGGAAATGACGAGACATGCCAAAACTTAAATTTTTACCCCACGAGGAAATATGTCCGCAGGGCATGACCATAGAAGCAGAGCCCGGGACAACGATCATTGAAGCTGCACTGCAAGCAGGTATACCGGTTGAGCATGCTTGTGAGAAGGTCTGTGCCTGCACCACATGTCACGTCATTATTCGCCATGGATTTGATAGCCTGGAACAGGCCACGGAGAAAGAAGAGGATTTGCTGGATAAGGCCTGGGGTCTGGAGCCGGAGTCCCGCTTGAGTTGCCAGGCCAAAGTGGCGGACAGCGATCTGGAGATCGAAATTCCGAAATACACTATTAATATGGTATCCGAAGCTCACTAGAGAAAATATCAGAGGTGCAATGATGGGTCTGAAATGGATAGAAAGCCAGGAAATTGCTTTGGCGCTGCTTGAAGCAAAACCCGATGTGAATCCACGGACAGTGCGTTTTATGGATCTTGCTGCATGGGTGTTGGCGCTGGATGATTTTGATGACGACAAAGAACACTGCGGCGAGAAAATACTGGAAGCCATACAGCAGGCATGGATTGATGAAGCCGATCTTGATTGAATAGCGCAAACACAGTTTGTAAGCCCTGTGCCATATCGGTAAACTTGCGCTGTTTCGCGCGGTTGCTATGACAACGCGAAATAAATTTAAATAAAACAATAGCTTATATATTTGGAGTTTTCATGGCTAGTGAACGCACATTGTCTATTATCAAACCCGATGCGGTAGCAAAGAATCTGATTGGTGAAATCTATCGTCGCTTCGAACAGGCCGATTTAAAGATTATTGCTGCAAAAATGACGCATCTGTCCAAAGAAAAGGCCGAAGGCTTTTATGCCGTACATAAAGACCGCCCCTTTTTTAATGACTTGATTCAGTTTATGACTTCCGGTCCGGTGATGGTGCAGGCGCTCGAAGGTGAAGATGCGGTTGTAAAACATCGGCAGCTGATGGGGGCCACTAATCCGCAGGAAGCCGCCGCTGGTACGATTCGAGCTGACTTTGCGGAAACAGTTGACGAAAATGCAGTACATGGCTCGGACGGGCCGGATACTGCCAAAGCAGAAATTGATTATTTCTTTAGCCAGGACGAAATTTGTCCCAGAACCAGATGACACCTTGATTACCAGAGTGACTGCCAGTAAACACAACCTGTTGGGCCTTGATCGTGGTTCTGCCCAAAGCTTTTTTGAAGGTATTGGTGAGAAGCCGTACCGCAGTGACCAGCTATTACAGTGGATTCACCAGTTCGGTATTACGGATTGCTCGGATATGACCAATTTCAGTAAAAAATTAAGGGGGTGGTTAACAGAAGAGGCCTGTATTTCCCCGCCGACTATAGTTACTGACCAACAGGCCGCCGATGGGACTCGAAAATGGTTATTGCAATTGCAAGATGGTAATTGCATCGAGATGGTTTTTATCCCGGAAACGGATCGAGGTACTTTGTGTGTTTCATCCCAGGTTGGCTGTGTCCTGAATTGCACATTTTGTGCGACAGCAAAGCAGGGTTTTAATCGAAACCTGACATCCGCAGAAATAATCGGACAAGTCTGGGTAGCCTACCAGGCACTGGGCTGTCCGGATCGTGAAAAGCGTCTCATTACCAATGTCGTCATGATGGGGATGGGCGAACCTCTGGCTAACTTTGATGCCGTAGTCCGATCCATGAATATTATGATGGATGATTTCGCTTATGGCATTTCCAGACGTAGGGTGACTTTGAGCACGGCGGGAATGGTACCCATGATCGACAAGCTACGCGAAGTCTGTCCCGTTAGTCTTGCTGTATCATTACATGCGCCAAACGATGAGCTGCGTTCAGAACTGGTGCCGCTCAACAAGAAGTATTCTATCGCAGAGCTGATGGCGGCTTGTCGTCGTTACGTGCTGGGTAAAAACAGGGCGCGTATTACTTTCGAGTATGTTATGTTGGACGGTATAAATGACCAGCCTGGTCATGCCAAAGAATTGGCACATTGCCTGGAGGATGTGCCGGGCAAAGTTAATCTGATTCCTTTTAATGCCTTTGCAGGATCGGCATATCGCCGATCACCGCAGAAAAGGATCGACCATTTTCGTGAGATATTGTTAAAGGCAGGGATTATGACAGTGACAAGACGACCTCGCGGAGATGATATTGATGCGGCTTGTGGCCAACTGGCTGGTAAAATACAGGATCGTACCCGGCGCTCGGGAAAACAAATCAACAAGGGCTTAACCGGATAACAATAAACAGGTCATTATGAATCGTTCTGTATTATTAAGCATGTTGATTGCCTCGCTGATTCTGGCCCTGTCTGGCTGTGTTTCTGTCGGTAACAGGCTGGATTCCAAAACAAAACTGAAGCTTGCCGATCAACGCACCCAGTCTGCGATTGCCTATTATCGGGCTGGTAATAAAAAGTCCGCCTATCAGGATATACAGCAGGCATTATCTCTGAACCCGAATCATTCTATGGCCAATACCTATATGGGTATAATGCAGTGGTTTACGTTCAAGAATTATGGTGAGGCGGAAAAATATTTTCGCCGTGCCCTTTCCTCTGATCGTAAAAACGCCATAGCGCAGAATAATCTGGGTTCGTTATTGTGCGAGCGTGGTAAAATACGTGAGGCGGTACGTATGTTTGATCAGGTCAGTAATAACAGTCTCTATGGCAACCGACACTATGCCAGCGAGAATGCCGGAGCCTGTCTGATGCGCAAACCGGACTACAAGGCGGCAGAGCCTTATTTTAGAAAGGCCCTGCTTGTAAATCCCAATATGCGCAAGTCTCTATATTTTATGGCGAAGATCATGTATGAGACCAAGCGCCTGGTGCCGGCCCGGGGATTTATACTGAGATATATGCAGCTTATGAAAACCAAGGCCGGGCCAGACAGCCTGCTACTTGCCGTCAAGGTTGAGTCTGCATCGGGAAACCGTAATGCTGCTGCAAGCTTCGCATTCAAGCTTAAAAACAGATATCCTAACTCTCCGGCAGCTCAAGAACTCAAGAGATTGCGTTACTAAATATATACAGGAGGGCGACTATGCAGGATCAAGGCAAGTCACCAGGACAATTACTAAAACAGAAACGCGAAGAAAAGGGCCTTAGTGTTGACGAGGTCGCGCAATCATTGAACCTGACTTCGCGTACTATCAATACCATTGAAGTCGACGATTATGATAGTCTGCCGGGCGCAACCTATGCGCGTGGATATCTGCGTAACTATGCCCAGTTGTTAAATATTTCTGCCGATCCGTTAATCGAATTATTTAATAGCATGGTTATCGCCGAAGAGAAAAAGAACGAAATACCCGTTAATGCCCCGGTTGTGTCGAAGGAAAGCAATAGCAGCGATAAAGGCGTTATGTTGGGCACTATTCTGGTGGCGGTGGTGATATTTGGTTTGGCTGTTGCCTGGTGGCAGGGCAGGGACAATGAGCCAGGCAGGAAAAACCAGGTTGATACGGTACGGGGTGATGGAACCGGCAGTACAAATAACGATACCACTACTGCAACGAATGCAGACAATGTCATTGGCGATGTTGGCACCACTATCAAGGATAGTGACACACATATTGTGCAAAAGGATACGCCTGTAAGTGGCAAGATGGCACAACAAAATCCCCAGAAAACTGTTGTGGATACAAAAACATTGACGTATGGCACTGCTGCCGGTAGTAAATTGGTTGACGCGAACAAGAGGTCTGTGGCGGTAGCCCTGGACAAAGCGCAATCGAAGATTGTAATACATGCCAAACAAAGTTCATGGGTTGATATTCGTGATGCCAAGAACAATAAATTACTTTATGAAACAGTCAGTGCCGGTCGTGTGGTTACGATCAAGGGTGTTGGCCCGTTTAATATTTTTCTTGGCAATGCCGCCGGTATTGAGCTGAAATTTAATGGCAAGAAATATGACCTGGAGCAACATCGTAATGGTCTGGTGGCCAGGTTTAAATTAGGCAATGAAATAAATCAGTAGTAATATTGCTACGGTAGAATCTATTCCAACGGTACTATATCCTTTGTCCAAACATTACCAGGCAATACGCGGTATGAACGATATACTGCCGGATACTATAGAGATCTGGCAGTATGTAGAGAAACGCGCCAAGGAAACGCTCGATCTTTACGGTTACCAGGAGCTAAGATTTCCCATTGTTGAGAAAACCGAGCTGTTTTCACGTTCCATCGGGGAAGTAACCGATATAGTCGAAAAAGAAATGTATACCTTCGATGATCGTAATGGCGATAGTCTGACATTACGTCCCGAGGGTACCGCAGGCTGTGTGCGTGCTGGTATACAAAATGGCCTGTTGCATAATCAGGTGCATCGTTTCTGGTATAGCGGCCCCATGTTTCGTCATGAACGACCGCAAAAGGGTCGCTACCGTCAATTTCACCAGATTGGGGTTGAGGCATTTGGTCTTGCCGGACCCGATATTGATGCCGAGTTGATTCTGCTCTCAAGTCGCTTTTGGAAGGCGTTATCGATACATCATAAGCTTTCACTTGAGATCAATACGATTGGTAGTAGCGAGGAGCGTACCTTATATAAAAAGGCCCTGATGGAATATTTACAGACCCGCAAGAATGAACTGGACGAAGACAGCATCAGGCGTCTGGACACCAACCCATTACGTATTCTGGACAGCAAATCAGAGGCTGTACAGAAAGTCGTCGCGGGTGCCCCCCGATTTGATGACTATCTGGGTGATGAGTCCCGGGTGCATTTTCGGGGCGTATTGAGCATCCTCGATACTGCCGGGGTCAAATACAGCATTAATCCAAGACTGGTTCGGGGGCTGGATTATTACTCCAGGACCGTGTTTGAGTGGACCACCGACGAATTGGGGGCCCAGGGCACCGTATGCGCCGGTGGGCGCTATGATATGCTGGTACAGCAACTGGGGGGCAAGGCAGCCCCGGCGATCGGTATGGCCATAGGTATGGAACGTTTGGTGGCTTTGTGTGATGATCGCGCCGCCAGGCAGACAGCAATGGCTCCGCAAGTATATGTGGTCAGCATCGGGCCTGAGGCGGAGCAGACCGGACTAAAAATCGCAGAACTACTGCGCGAGAAATGTGTTCGTGTTGTCAATCATTGTGGTGGCGGTAGTATGAAACAACAAATGAAACAGGCCGATCGAAGAGGTGCGGAGTATGCACTGATACTGGCGCAAGAGGAGATGGGCAAGGACGTGGTGACCGTGAAAATGCTGCGCCAAAAGAGCGAACAACAGCAGGTTAAAATTGACCAAATTGTGGATTTTATATCTGCAATCTATTCCAGGTAAGCAGAGACAAGTTATGGAATCTTATACCCAGCAAGACGAAGTAGACAAGCTCAAGACCTGGTGGAAAAGCTATGGTAATTCGTTAGTAATTGGTTTGCTGCTTGGCGTTGGCATCCTGTTTGGAAACAAATATTGGGATCGGAACCGTGTGGAGCAATCGGCCGCTGCATCCAGTCTCTACGAACAACTGGTAACCAATATCAAGAATAATAACTCCAAAGCGTCAAAAGTAACGAGCGGAAAGATTATCAGCGACTATAAATCCACCCCGTATGCCACCATGGCGGCACTGTTGATGGCCAGGGTGAATTTTGAGAAGGGGGATGTTGCCAGTGCGCAGAGCCAGTTACAGTGGGCTGTAGACAACGCTACTGAGGATACCCTGGGACATGTGGCGCGAATACGGTTGGCGAGAGTATTGCTGAGCCAGGGCAAGATCAAGGAGGCCGGCAAGCTGGTATTGGGTGTCGATGATGGGGACATGGCAGGCTATAAAGCAGAATACTATGAAGTCATCGGCGATATATATGCAAAACAAGGTAATATCGCGTCTGCCCGATTGGCGTATCAAAAGGCCATTGATAACACCGGGAAAACTTCCGGATATAAATCCATCCTGTCCATGAAGCTGGATAGTACCTCTGAAGCAAAACCATAATGAGAAAAATAAATCTTATAGCCTCTGTCTTGATGCTCGCGGCATTAACCGCCTGTTCTGGCAAAAGCAATCTTGAGCCACCAACGCCACTGGTAGAATTCAAGCCCAGCATAAAGATACTGAAGTCCTGGAGTGTCGATACAGGAAAGAGTGCAACAAAAAAATTTATTATCCTGTCTCCGGCCCTTGATGGTGACCGGGTGTTTACAGCAGGGATTTCCGGAAGGATTAGTGCGTATAGTCTCAAGGAGGGGAAAAAGCTCTGGAGCGTGAACAGCGAGTATCAGATCACCGGCGCCGTTGGCCTGGGGCCGGACCGGTTATACATTGGCACCAAGAATGCAAAGGTTGTTGCCTATGATAAAAAGGATGGTAAGCAGCTATGGAAAAGCCGCGTCACTAGCGAAATTCTGACGGCTCCGGTTTCGCGTGGTGGCCTGGTGATTGTACAAACGGTGGATGGACGTATACACGGTCTGTCGGCACGTAATGGTGAACGTCTCTGGGTACGGAACTGGAGTGTGCCGGCATTGAGTTTGCGCGGTACCAGTCGACCATTGTTTGTTCGCAATATGATTTTTAGTGGTCTGGCAAATGGCAAGGTAGTGGCAATTGATGCCCGCAGTGGCAGGGTCTTGCGTGAATTTGTCGTTGCTTACCCGCAAGGCAATAATGAAATAGACAGACTGGTAGATGTTGACGCATCACCAATCATTATAGGGACCAAATTGATAGCTGCCGGATATCGAGGCAACATTATCGCTGTAGATTTAAAGGATGGCCGTTTGTTATGGAAGAAAAAAGCGTCAGTATACACAGGGATGGATGGGGATCGTGATAATGTCTATCTGACGGACGATACAGGACATGTTATGGCCTTGCAGCATAATACAGGCGCCATAGTATGGGTGCAGAAGAAACTACAGGCACGTCGGTTGAATCCACCGGTAGTAATGGACGACTATATCGCAATAGGTGATCTGAAAGGCTATGTGCACTTGCTGTCGCGAGAGGACGGACGATTTATGGGCAGGATAAAAGTGTCCGGGTCACCGATACAATCCAGGATGCTGGTACAAGACGATGTTTTGTATGTCAGTGATCAAGGTGGAAAACTGACAGCCTTGCGTATTAATTAAACCCTTCTATATATATCATCAGTGGTATATTCTGGTGCAGTAGAGAACTGCACGATCCGATCAATCGAAATATTTTCAAAGCCATGCTGCCCGTTGTTGTACTCGTTGGACAACCAAATGTAGGCAAGTCCACCCTGTTTAATCGCCTGACAAAGTCGCGAGATGCGCTTGTGGGGGAAGCTCCCGGACTGACCAGAGACAGGCAATATGGTATCGCCACGGTAAACAACAAAAAATTTATTGTTGTAGACACTGCCGGCATTAATGAACGGCCGACAGAGAGCGCAGCAAGAAGTAAGAAAAATATGACAGTAGTCAGGCGCGCGATGCAACAGTCATTAATGGCGATGCAGGAAGCCGATGTCGTTATTTTTATGGTCGATGGCAAGCTTGGACTGAATAGTGCGGACTATGAACTGGCACAAACAGTGCGAGAGCTTGGCAGACCGGTCTGGTTGGCAGTAAACAAAACAGAAGGCCGGGATACCGATGTTGTGATGTCGGATGCATATAGCCTTGGCATGGAGAAACAGATCGCAATTTCTGCATCCCATGGAAATGGGTTGTCCGAACTTTTTGAGAATGCACTGGCCATGTTTCCCGATCAGGTGCAGGAGGAAGCCGGAGAGGGCTTACCAAGAATTGCCGTGATTGGCCGCCCCAATGTCGGTAAATCAACATTGATTAATGCCTTGTTAAAAGAAGAACGGTTGGTGGTATTTGATCAGCCCGGAACCACACGCGACTGTGTAGAAGTTAATTTCCGCCATAATGACCGTGATTACATTCTGATTGATACCGCTGGAATGCGCAGGCGCAGCAAGGTGGAGCAGGGGATAGAACAGTTTTCTGTCGTTCAATCCCTGCAGGCGCTGAATTCAGCAAATGTCATTATCATGGTAATGGATGCCAGCGAGAGCATTACTGATCAGGACGTGACCCTGGCAGGCCACGTGCTTGAACATGGCAAGTCCATTGTCATTGCTATAAACAAGATAGATCTGCTAAACAGGGAAGGGAAGGAACATCTGCTGTCAGAGATTGACCGACGTTTGCCATTTATGAATTATGCAGCGGTATTATTACTATCTGCTAAAAAAGGCACCAGGCTGGAACAGCTCATTCCAAATGTTGACCGTGCCTACGGGTCGGCATTTAAGGATCTGGGAACCTCACGACTGAATACCGTACTGGAAAAGGCCGTTACCGCAACACCGCCGCCTATGGTAAAAGGCAGAAGGATCAAGCTCAAATTTGCCCATCAGGGCGGTAAGAATCCCCCCACCATTATTGTCCATGGCAACCAGACCAAGGTCATACCAGACTCTTATCGGCGCTATCTTGCCAATAGTTTTCGTAAGGCATTCGATCTGGAGGGTACGCCCGTCAGGCTGGCGTTTAAACAGGGAAGAAATCCGTTTGAGGGTCGAAAACAGGCCCCCACACAACGCCAGAAAAAACGGCAGAGACGGCAAAAGCGCCGAATGAAAAAGAAATACACTTAAAATAGGGCCTTTAAAGACGACAGGATCTTCGTCTATTATCATTACTGAGGGAACAAAAAACAATAGCCAAATACGGTATGCTTGGCCATTTTTGATCGTGGTCATGACGCTGGATATTTGGGCCAAATTATAAAGAGAGCACCGTGGGTATTTACCATAAAAACGCATTACCAGCTGGGCACAGGCTGGCTGAGTATGAGATTCAATCCGTGCTGGGCCATGGTGGTTTTGGTATAACCTATTTGGCCAAAGACACCAGCCTTGGCGCCCTGGTGGCGGTTAAGGAATACTTGCCGAATGAGTTGGCTGCTCGCGACGGCGAAACGGCCGTTGTTCCCATCCTTGAAGACCGTAATGCTGTAAAAAGTTATCAGTGGGGTTTGCAACGCTTTATTGAAGAAGCACGTGCATTGGCGTTGTACAAGCACCCCAACATTGTACGTGTTTTGCGATACATGGAAATGAATGGTACCGCCTATGTGGTGATGGAATACGAGCAAGGTATGAGTCTGGCACGGCATTTAAAAAATCAGGGCGGCCAACTGATCGAAACAGATTTATTGCGCGTTATTCTGCCTGTTCTTAACGGACTTACCGTGCTGCATGAAAACAATATGCTGCATCTGGATATCAAGCCGGATAATATTTATATACGTGTAGACGGCACGCCGATGCTGATTGACTTTGGTTCTGCAAGAAGTGCTATTAGTCAGGCCAAGCACGTTATTCTTACGCCCGGGTATGCACCCATTGAACAGTACCCGGACAAAGGCAAACAAGGTCCCTGGACTGATCTCTATGCCATTGGTGCGACAATGTACAAATGCATTACCGGCAAGAAGCCGGAAGATTCCCTCAATCGTTATAAAACCATTCTGCAATACCAGGCCGATCCCCTGACGCCAGTGAAAAAACTTGTAAAAGGAAAGTACCAACCCTATTTACTGGATTGTATCAACTGGTCCATGCAACTTTATCCCAAAGACCGTCCAAAGTCGGCAAGGGAATTGCAGGATAGTATGATTGGCAAGCATCTGAAACGGAGGATTACCGGATCAAGCAATTCAATATCGAAGTCATCAAACCAGATTGCTGCAAAAAAAGCGTCAACACGAATTCGAATCCCGAAACAGCGTAAACATAAAAGCGGAAAGGGCAAATGGACATTTATTTTTATCGCGCTGGTGATTGCGGTGGGCCTCGGTGCCTGGTTCTGGCCCAAGCTTGGACCAAAGGTGCAGGCCCTCCTGAAAAAGAACAATATATCCATTACTTTGCCAAAAGTATCCGGCTTATCGCGTGACAAGATCAATAGAGAGAATCGCACTACAAAAACAAGAGGCAGTCAAGGCACAAGCAGTATGCGGGGCAGGGGAAAGGAAACGGCGCCACCGGTCAGAAGTGTTACCGTATCAATGCCTGATCGTGTCTTATATCAACTGACGGGCCACAAGGACTGGGTTATGGGAGTGGCGGTTTCTCCAGACGGGTCGATGATCGCCTCTGCCGGTGCGGACAATAAAGTTCGATTGTGGAGTCTTTCCAGAGGTTCATTAAGACAAACTATGGGCGCCGGTTCCAGAACCAATACGTCTGTAGCATTTTCCCCAAGCGGCAATCTGGTTGCGGCCGGCAGTGTTGATGGGCGTGTCCGTGTCTGGAAGACATCCAATGGGCGTAAACAGATTACCCTGAAAGGACATGCCCATGATGTCAATGCGGTAGCATTCTCACCCAATGGTCGCTGGTTGGCCACAGGCAGTAAGGACCAGTCGATAATCCTCTGGAGTACCAGGAACTGGAACGCATCCTATACCCTGACGGGCCATACGTCCGAGGTCCTGGCGGTTGCGTTTTCACCCAATGGCCAGTTACTGGCCACTGCTGGTGCTGATAAGTCTATCAAGATATGGGATATGGAGAGCTTTACGCTGTTGGCTACCTTTACCGGTCATCGTCGAAAGATTTTAAGTCTGGCGTTTTCACCAAATGGTAAATATATTGTTTCGGGTGGGGCGGGTGATGGTGTGCGAATCTGGTCGGTGCAGCGTGGTAGGGTGATACATCGTCTGGACGAGCTTCCGCGAGCCATGTCTGTGCAGTTCTCACCTAATGGCAAATACGTTGCTGCTGCTGGCGGTGGCGGACAGATTGTTTACTGGGATGCATACAACGGGCGTTTTGTGCAAAGGCTCTCGGCGCACGATGGTTACGTCAATGCTATTGCTTTCTCCAAAGATGGCAGGCTGGTGTCCGGCGGTCGCGACAAAATACTCAAGGTTTGGGGTCATTAACCGAACGCTGGGGTTATTTCACACCTTCCTGCAAAAAGATCCTGGGATCGACACGGGTATTATTCAGGCTTAATGACCAATGCAGGTGTGGACCGGTAACCCGGCCAGTGCTGCCGACTTCTCCGATTTTATCTCCCTGTTTCACCATTATTCCCGATGTCACTGTAATTTTGCTTAAGTGGTTGAGCATGGACACCATATTTTGTCCGTGGTCGATAAAGACTGTTTTGCCGTTGAAATAATAATCACCGGTGACCAGTATCACACCTGGAGCAGGTGCATGGATCGCCGTACCGGTTGGCGCCGCAATATCGATGCCACTGTGCGGGCGGCGCGGTTTCTTGTTAAAGAAGCGGCGCAAACCAAAGGCACTGCTGTATCGTCCCTGTACCGGTTT
>CAJVXG010000010.1 GCA_913009215.1 uncultured Gammaproteobacteria bacterium
TGTACGGCCTTTGCGGTAGGAATATGTCCATGTCGGGGAACAGCCGGGTTATCCTTTGCGTGATCTGACCAGTGAAGAGAAATTGAAATACGGTGAGACCGAATATGTCAAATACGAGAGTTATCCAGAAGATGAGTCACCGGTTTTTGGCAGGTTCTGGACTCAAGAGCAGCTTGATGACAAAGGTTGTGGTGGGCTGACAAAAATGAGCCTGGATATTGCAGAGACGTATGCACGGCATCCAGGCTTCTACGGTTCCACGTATTGCGTTCATTGCCACATGCACAAGGCCGTGGAGGAATTTAAGTGGGAGGATGGTGAGGTGGTCGGGTCATAATGGCGAGAAGGGATAAACACCCAAAAACAAAACCGGTAGTCGTTCGTTGGATCGACTCCATGGGCACCTCTGGCTGGAATAACCTGGACAAACCTACGGACATGGAATGTACCAGCGTGGGCCATCTTATTAAAAAAACGAAAGATCGGGTGACAATCGCAATGAATCGGTCCCATTATGGTAATGGCGATTACATGGAAATCCCGATGATCGCGGTCAAATCAATCAGAAAATTAAAGGAGTAATCCATGACAGGACTATTCGGGCAGATTATTGGGTTTGTGTTTTTTGCTGGTGTCGTTTATTTGATTTATGTTAAAAAGACAGGGAAGAACCCGTTATGGGACTTTATTAAAAACAGGATTGGATGAGTTACAAATTGTTGAACATTAAAAAACCGGAAATCAGTAAGGAATTTACTCTGAATTCTGAGTCAGCAGCAAGTTATTCGTTGGTCGATAAATTTACTCTGCGAGGTATCACCCGTGAAGAGAAGAGCTTTTCTGAAAGCCTGTGGACTCTCTGTAATCGTTACCGCAGCGCCACCGCTGTTATTTAATCGAAATAACGCAGATAATTATTTCGACATAACCGGCACAACAACGGTTACATCGATGGATGGTATGAATGGCGCTATGTTGCGCTTCGATAGCCCGGTGCTGTTAACCCATAATGAGTTACAAATTAACGTCTGAACAACTGCAAGCCTATAAAGAAATTAAGGAAACGATCAATTTTGCGGAAGGCTCGGCGTTTAAAAAAGAACGATTAAAGAAAGAAATCCTCAAAACCATCAAAAAGACCGGCAAGGTCGATTATCACGTTTTCCCGATAGCGTTTCGATGGAACCTCTGTGCGGCCAGGCTGCGCATGGGTCGGTTCGATAACTGGGATGGCTGGGATTTCCGGTCGGACTGGTCAATGACTTTTCAGGGCTACAACGGGCATAAGACAAAAATACCGAAATGGGCGGGGCAGAAAGTAAATCATCTGGTTGTTTTGGGTGAGCAGGGCGTCGGTGATGAAATCCTGTTTGCTTCCGCCTTGCCGGAACTGATTGTACGGCTTGGATACGAAGCGATTGAATTTCAGTGTATTCCGCGTGTGCAACGATTATTCGAGCGATCCTTCAAGATTCAATGTACAGATCGCCGGAAATTCGAGGACATTAACGAAGGCGATGCCATTGTGGCACTTGCCGATCTGTTTATGTTCTATCGCCGGGCTAGTGAACACTTTCCACGCAAGCCATACTTGAAACTTGACCCACAACGCATCGACCATTGGAAAGAGTGGTTGGATAGCTTGGGTGAAAAACCAAAAATAGGCATTGCGTGGAAAGCCAGACATGGGTCAATCCCGGTAGAAAAGATGATGGTCGAGGACGCTATTTACATTAATCTCCAATACCTGAATCACCCGGATGGTAAGTGGAAGGAGAAATTACCCAAGACGGTGATTGACCCTGGGGTTGACCCCTTAACTAATCTTGAAGACCACATGTGCCTGATAGCGGCACTGGACCGGGTTGTGACTGTCACCCAGACCGTTTCACATGAGTGCGGGTCTATCGGCAAGGAGTGTGATGTTATCCGGCCTACGCGCGGTACAGGGGATGTCCATAATTCGCTTTGGTACTACGGAACAGGAAATATCGCATCGCCGGTCTACGGCTCCGTTTATGTTCACAACACAATACAGGACTATGCCAGTAGCAGAAAACGTCGCAATAGAAGTGGAAATGTTGATCGGCCACTTATATGCGATACGAATCAATTATCCTGATACCGAAGTTAGAATGACGCCTGCGATTGAATTGCTTGACGATTTAGTCAATTCTCCCAGTGATACGAAAATACAGGCGTCGGTCGAGGAATTGATTGATCTGCGTACTTATTTTGGCGACATCGCCACAAAATATCCTGAAACGGCAAAAATATTCTACGAGCCGGTGGAATTGATAACCCATTTATTGAATTAATCACGGATTTAGTCATCGACAAATCCGATGCTGCTTCACAAAATCCCAAAAGAGGAAAACCATGCAAGTGTTAGCTAAAAATGCACTGTTCGCAGTGTTATATCGCGCCGCTGAATTGATTGAAGGTAAAAAGTCGGTTGGTGCAAGTATCCGCCAGGCCACGGACGAATTGCGCAAGGCCACAGAAACCCCAGGCAAGAAACCTGTCAGCACCATTGATGAAATTATGAAGGTGATGCGTGATTAACGTCGCTGTCGTCGGTCATGGGCAGTCAATGGTAGGCAGCGAGTGGGGGCAAACCATCGACAGCCATACCCATGTTGTACGCCTAAAAGGGTCTTCACTTGTTATCGGAACGCCTGATTTTGGTAAAAGGACCAGTGCGTTATGCGCCTCCACCGAGATTATGGGCACGTTCTTTAAATCAAAAGCAGATGAGTATTGGGCCTATCCGAAAAACGGGAAATTTGATGGTGATGTGGCGTTGAAAGTCATTACCCAGTTACAAAAACCGGTGATGATACCGCTTCGATTGTGCAACGACTGGAACGATCAGTTTCGGAAAATGGGGGCCATGCACAACAATGTTTCTACCGGCATGGCGGCGATTATTATGGCTCTTGATCGTTATAACCCGGACGAAGTAAAGCTGTTTGGTTTCGACACCTTGCTGGACCCGAAAAAGGAGTTTTTGCGCCACCCTGACATCCCTCGAAGTGGTGTTGGTCATATTGACCACGACTGGCACATGGAAAATAAACTGTTGGGCCAGCTCCGGTTTGTCTATAGCGCGGTGATCGAATGATCGCTGTTACCTCGTTTTCAGAAAAGGGTTATGACCAATATGGTCGTGAGTGTTTAAAGAGTTTCGTCAAACACTGGCCTTGTGACATTGTGGTGTATTACGAGTCAGACCTTCCTCCTGATTTTGAACACGAAAAAATAATCTATCGACGGTTTTGGGATATTCCAAATACGTCCGTGTTCTATCATACAATCGGTAGTGTGCCGCAGGCACGAGGCATGATTGGTGGTGAATACAACTACAATTTCGACCTGTGGAAATTCTCACGCAAGATGTTTGCACAGTTTGAGACCTTGGCGAATCACGAAGGTAAAGTCTTTTGGTTAGATGCCGACAGCATTACGAAAGAGGCGATACCGGAATCTTTTCTGGAAAACTTGTTTGAAGACAAATGTCTGGTCTATCTGGGTCGTGAAGGTTTTTACACGGAGACCGGGTTTGTTGGCTTTGATACCACACACAGGGACTTTACTTCGTTCTTTGATCGTTACGTTCAAGTATTACAGAAAGGAATTATCCTGACACTGGAACGATGGCATGATTGTGAAGCCTTCGATTGGGCAAGACATGAAACCAGCGGAAACAATCTGAGTTCGGATTGGAAAAAAGGCTTGTCGCTTCATGTTCTTCCAAAATCTGTGTTGGGAAAATATCTGACCCATAACAAGGGAAATCGGAAGCTACATTGATTTTTGGTGGTGGGTGGTTGTTTATATCGACCATGTATTGCGGCACAAATTCTTTATACGACTCGCTACGAAAGAGCAAACGTCTTTTCCCTGATGAAAGCCATCCTGTTCCCGTCAGAAGATTGGCGAATGTTCATTTTGTTGTCGTCAGGAATCCATATTCAAGAGCAGTTACAGCATGGCACCATAGTAGGAGCTCACCAAAAGTCAGGAAGTATTTAAGAAATAGAACGTCCTTCGATGATTTCTGTCGATATTGTCTTATCGAAAAACCGCCATTTTCCAATCTTGTGCCATTCATGAGTCAGAGTGAATGGCAGAGTCATTTTATTGTGGACAAGGTGGTGCACCTTGAAAACTTGCAAATAGAGACCGAAAAAATAGTCGGTAAAATTCGCGCTTGTCATTTGAACAAATCAACCAAAGGGCCTTGGCAGTCATATATGACGCCGAGAGCTATTGAAATAATTAACGAATATGCCGAAAGAGATTTCGAGCTTGGAGATTATAAAATATTGTGAAGAAATTGAATTTGCCGCCAAAGAATTGTTTTCAGTGCGGGGCAGAATTTACTAGGGACGATTGCAGACAGTTAAGTGATTTCAGGGAGAAAAAATATTGTTCTCGGCAGTGTTTTTATGCCAGCAACATGGGGGAAAATCATCATAATTGGAATGGTGGCACAAAAAGCCGCCCAGACGGTTATTTACGTAGATCGTCAGATGACAAATATATACATCGAATTGTCATGGAGAAATATCTTCATAGGGCGTTATCGTCCGATGAGCACATTCACCACATAAATGGCGACCCATCTGATAACAGAATAGAAAATCTGGAACTTCATTCAAATAGCTCTCATAGAATACTTCATTGCAAAAATCAAAAGCGTGACAGTTCAGGATCGTTCTGCACATGAAGGCTTTCATAAGTGGCTGTACTGGTCAGGATGGACATTTTTTATCCGAGTTACTTTTAAGCAAAGGCTACACCGTCTATGGCCTGGTCCGGCGCAATGCACAATCGGCTGTCATTCCAAAAGGCGTGATTGCCGTTCCAGGTGATGTAACTGATCCACAGGTAGTGCAAGTCGTTGAGAATATATTTCCGAGTGAGATTTACCATTTGGCGGCTATGTCCCATGTGTGGGAATCGTTCAAGGTGCCGCGCACCACTTTTGAGATAAACGCACTTGGCACGTTGAACATGCTTGAAGCGGTAAAGAAAGTACGCGCACGTTTTTATAACGCGTCTACGTCTGAATTATTCGGTTCTACTCCACCGCCACAAAATGAAAAGACGCCGTTTCATCCACGCTCACCTTACGGTGTGGCAAAAATGGCAGCATATTGGTTAACGGTAAACTACCGTGAAGCCTATGGAATTCATGCCAGCAACGGTATTTTATTTAACCATGAGTGCGTCACAGAACAAACGCCGATAATTATCTATAAAAACGGGGATGTTGACGTTGTTCGTTTCCCGGACATTGTTGCGGTATTGAAAAACGGTCGAAATCCACAACGGTATGAATTACCTGACACGTTAATATGGGACGGAAGTAAATGGGCGACCATCCTTGCGGTAACGGCTACAAGACGAAGAAAGAACGACAGAGAACACACAATAAAAAATATTCATGCTAGAGCTGGCATCCTGGCAACAACAAACCATCACACCATGATCAAAGAGAACGGGGTTGAATGTAAAACCTCTGATCTGGCCGATAAGGATGAATTATTACTCTCGTATAGCATGCCTGAGAATAATGGATGGAATGTTTTATCCACCAGTATGGCCCGGTTTGTTGGTTGTATGATTGCAGACGGTCATATAACTGAAAAAGGAAATGGACAGTTCACTAAAAATAATGACGAACTTCGCTCCGAAGTCAGCAGTTTGTGGTGTCAATTATTTTCAGGGAATTACAGGGAAGATTCCTGTGAATCAGGATTTAAAAAAGGAAATATTGTAAAAAGAACAAATTTATCCGGCAATGTACAAGCGTTAAAATGGTTGCGATCCGAGATTTATACAAAAGACGGATTAAAAAAGATACCGAAATTCATACTGAATGCGTCAACAGAAATACAACAGAATTTTTTTGAGGCGTATTATGCCTGTGATGGATTAAAACAGGGAAATGGAGATTCGTTTAAAACGAACAGTTCTGTTTTAGCGCAAGGATTAATCTACGTGTTGTCATGTCTAGACCGAACTGTGTCCACCTATCTTGAAGAGCGTGACGAGAAAGAATATTACGCCATCAATATTTTTAGAGACGGTAAAAAGGGGGATCATTTAAAAAAGAATCCAAATGAAATACGTAAAATAACAGAATCAAAAAAACACAGTGAATGGGTATTTGACATAGAAACGGATTCTAAAAAATTTATGGCAGGGGTGGGATATATTATTACGCATAATAGCCCGATGCGCGGATCAGATTTTGTTACACAGAAAGTGGCCCAAGGGGTTGCTGATATTCAAGCAGGACTGACCGACAATATTGTACTTGGGAATCTCGATGCCATCCGTGACTGGGGCCATGCAAAGGATTTTGTTAAAGGCATGTGGTTAATGTTGCAGCAGGATGAACCGGACGATTATGTCCTGGCGACAGGAGAATCGCATTCGGTCCGTGATTTATTGGACCACGCATTTGGCATGATCGGTATTAACGATTGGAAAAATTATATTACAACGGACCCGAAATATACCCGTCCTACCGAAGTTGAAACCTTGATTGGTGACGCAAGCAAAGCAAAACGGATATTGGGCTGGAAACCAGAATATTCATTCAAGGAAATTATTACTGAAATGGTTAATGCTCGGTGTGGTGAATATTGATTATTCATCCAATTGCCACTTCAACCTTTGACAAAGAAGAAAAAAAAGCGTTACACAAAATTATTGAGACAGGCCAGTTCACCATGGGTGAGAAGGTCGAGTTGTTTGAAAAAGCTTACGCAGAATATATCGGCAGCAAATATGCCGTGATGGTCAATTCCGGTTCCAGTGCGAATCTATTGATGGTGGCAGCGATGTCACTGCGACAGGGTGTTGGCACCGTGATCGTCCCGGCAGTCTCCTGGTCTACGTCGTATGCGCCATTCCAGCAATATGGCTGGAAGTTAAAGTTTGTTGATATTGACCGAGACACGTTGAATTACGATATGAATCAGCTCAAGGCCGCTTACACCGGTGATGAGTTGATTCTGGCAGTTAACCTGTTGGGCAACCCGAATGATTTTCGTGAGTTCCCTTCCATGAGTATTCTGGAAGATAACTGCGAAGCCATGGGTGCCGAATACGCCAACATGCGTACCGGTAGTTTTGGTCTGATGGGTTCGCATTCCACTTTCTTTTCTCATCACATGTGTACGATGGAAGGTGGAATTGTAACGACCGATGACGATTATTTTTATGAAATGTTGTTGTCGTTACGCTCTCATGGCTGGACACGTCATTTACCGGACGACAATATATTAAAGCAGGAGAAATCTGCCTACCGGTTTATCTATCCCGGTTACAACGTGCGACCTATCGAAATGATGGGGGCGTTGGGTTTGACGCAATTAAAGAAACTTCCAGGATTTATCGAACAACGCAGGAAGAATGCAGAAGAATTCCCGTTGTGGGAACAGACAACCCCTGAATGGGGCAAGTCTTCCTGTTTCTGCTTTCCGATTATTTCATCGAACATCGACCAGATAAAGGATTATTTCGATGAGGTCGGTGTTGAACATCGTCCCATTATGTCGAACTTTGTGAAGAGTCCGGCGATTGAATATTTTAATTATGAAATCCACGGCGAACTAGACAGCGCTGCATGGGTTGAAGAGAACGGTATTTATATTGGCAATTCCCATGAGATTATTGATTGGTCGTTTCTTGATTCACAGTTATTTGACGGATTGAAAAAATGATTGTTGTAGATAAATGGGGAGATCGTGATCTTGAGGTTGATTTATCGGTTGATGAAGCAAAAGACGCATTAACCAATCCAGAAACAAGAATCGGAAAAGCATGGCATGGAAATGTTCTGGAAATTAAATATCAGGACAAATGGCTGCAATTAGCAAGAACAGATTTGAAGGATGATGTTGCGACAAATCTTGTCGGGCCTTCCGATGAAGAATTATTGAATGGTACTGTGCTTGAGTTTTATAAAAGAAGGATAGTTTACGGTGCCAGATTAACCGATAAAGCATTCAATGTAGTAGATTCTTTCAGCGATGGATAAAAATAAATGATACGTGTGGCGTTGGGTTACGACCCCATTGAAGCTGGGGCACTGTACCCCATGATTCATTCGATTCATCGTCGTTCGTCCATGCCGGTATCGATTACGCCGGTTAGTCTCACATGCTTGCGCGGTATTTTAACGCGAGAGCGTAGTCCAATGCAGAGCAATGACTTTTCATTCTCTCGCTGGCTGGTTCCATGGATGTTCGATTATGAAGGTTGGACGATCTGGGCTGACTGCGACATGTTATTCCGTGATGACATCGCAAAGCTATGGGCACAACGTGATGATCGTTTTGCAGTCAAGGTAGTTAAACACAACCATGTTCCGCCGGAAGACACGAAGTATCTTGGAAACAAACAAAGGAAATACGAACGCAAGAACTGGTCTTCTGTCATTTTATTCAATAATGCAAAATGTAGGGCGCTAACACCGGACTACGTCAATATCGCGACCGGTCTTGATCTGCATCAATTCAAATGGCTTGAAGACGATCAAATAGGCGAGTTACCGCACGACTGGAATCATCTGGTTGATTACGACAAATACGATCCAAAGGCCAAGAATGTTCATTTCACGACATACGGGCCTTATCACGATGAAGGCAGGAATTGCGATTACCACCAGGAGTGGTGGAAGGAAAAAACCCTGTCAGAAGTTATTTGCCAAACCAGAGAGTTAAAATGATTACAGAACGGATTGATCGTGTCACAGGTATCCCGCAGAAATACAGAAAAGCATTTTTACCGCCACCGATTTCAGTGAAGATCGAACTAACCGGACGATGTAATTATTCCTGCGCCTTCTGCGCACGCGGTCAGATGTTGCGACGGCAAAGCGACATTGACAGGGAATTCTTTGAACGGGTTGTCAAAGAAATGAAAGAGGCCGGTGTTGAAGAACTCGGCCTTTTTTACTTGGGCGAGTCGTTTATGGTGCCCTGGCTACCGGAAGCCATAAAGTATGCAAAAGACATCGGGTTTGAATATGTATTCCTGACAACCAACGGTTCGTTATGTTCAGAAAAAAAAGTAAAGGCTTGTCTCGATGCTGGACTGGATTCGTTAAAGTTCTCATATAACTATTCCGATGTGGAGCAGTTCGAGAGTGTGGCAAGGGTAAAACCGAAGCTGTATGGAAAAATGATTGCCAACATGAAGTCTGCATTCGAGATTCGCGAAGAAGGTAATTACAAATGTCATTTATCTGCTTCTTATATCGAATTCGACGGCGATCAAGGAAAACGAATGCTGGAAGCCGTTGAACGAATCAAGCCTTATGTCGATGAAATTTATGCCTTGCCTTTGTATAACCAGGCTGGGTTCGTAACAAAACAAGAAGAAAAAATGGGAATGAAGTCAACTGTTGGTAACAGAGGCAGGCTTGATAATCTCCGTGATGGTCTGCCTTGCTGGGCATTGTTTTCAGAAGGCCATATTACATGGGATGGAATATTAACAGGGTGTTGCTTCTCACATACGCCAGATTTTGATTTTGGTGATTTAACAGAATTAACTTTTATGGAAGCATGGAATTCAGAACGTGCGCAGTGGTTTAGAGAAAAACATCTAAAGAAGACCATAAAAAATACTCCATGTGAGAAATGTTTCGTGGCTGCTGCGTAGATTATGCTTGATGACGCACTGGAAGCCATACAGGGCCTGGATAATTATACAAAAGAACATCGCATGGAGTTCTACAAGCCCTACGATTATCAATTAGCATTTCATAGCGCAAAAGGACATGGCACCAATAGTCCTGCGAAACAACGTGGCCTCATGGCAGCAAACCAGATCGGTAAGACCCGATCAGGCGCAGAAGAAACCGCCATGCACTTGACCGGGTTATATCCTGAATGGTGGCAGGGTGAGCGTTTCAGCCATGCTGTGCAATGTCTGGTGGCTTCCAATACCAATGAAACGACCCGTGATCGCTGTCAGGGTGAAATGTTCGGCGATCCGACAGATGAAAAATTGCTGGGAACAGGGTCCGTACCAAAACACCTGATTGGTGAAAAGGTACGCAAACCCGGCGTTCCGAATGCGTATGATTCGATATTAATAAAACACACCTCTGGCGGATGGTCTAAAGCTTATTTTCGTGCCTATGAACAAGGACCAAAAAAATTCATGGGCTATCGAAATGACGTAACGTGGGCCGATGAAGAGCCACCGTTACTGATCTGGACCCAGATGCTGCGCGGTACGATTTCTACCGATGGCATCATTTATGTGACTTTCACACCGGAAGAAGGAATGACCCAGGTCGTCGCAGGATTTATCAACGATCTGAAAGAAGGCCAGGCATTGATTCGTGCGACATGGGATGACGCACCGCATTTAACCGCAGAGCTGAAAGACCAGAAATTACAACAGTTACCGGAACACGAACGCGCCATGCGCGCCCGTGGCGAACCATTAATGGGGTCGGGCCTGGTCTTCCCGATTTCAGAAGAAATCCTGTCTGTCGAACCGTTTGAAATTCCACTGCATTTTGCCCGTATCAATGGCATCGACTTTGGTTGGGACCATCCCTTCGCCTGTGCGTTTATCGCTGTCGATAGAGATTCAGACACGGTTTATATCTATGACGGCTATCGTAAGCGCCAGACACTGCCGCCAATGCACGCAGCCGCAATAAAGGCCCGTGGCGACTGGATACCGACAGTATGGCCGCATGACGGCCTGAATACCGATAAACAGTCTGGAAAGCCACTACGCGACGTATACAGCGAAAATGGCGTCAATATGCACCACCAGATGTTTACGAATCCGCCGCCAGTCGGTGAACAGGAAGGAAAGGGCGGTAATTCACCAGAGGTCGGCATTATCGAAATGCTGACCATGATGGAAACAGGTCGATTCAAGGTATTTACAACAGTCAAACCATTTTGGGAAGAATTCCGTATGTACCACCGAAAGAGCGATGGGAAAATTGTGGCATTGAATGACGATTTCATTTGCGCCGTGCGCCATGCCGTAATGATGCGGCGTCATGCAACGACAAAATCCGTGCGAGCGCCGGTACAGCATATTTCTGCTGGAATCAGTAACTGGGGTAATTGATGGCAGAAGTCGCACAACTCAAAGTCAAAAAAAGACGTTTTGGGAAAAAAGACTGGCAGGCTGTTCAGGTCCATATAAAACAAGAGCTGACGCGGCGTGAGCAGAGTCCATTTCGTTTGGCTCATGAACGTATCTGGAAAGAGGTAGACCGTCAGGTGGCAATGAAGCCAATGGTTTCTGTCAATAAAGACCCGAATGCGCCAAAAAACGACTGGCACAATACGATTGAGCTTGGCGATCTGGCCCGTTCTTCTGAAATCATCACCGCAGACGTTCGCCGTCTTTTATTCCCGACAGCGCGCGCCTGGTTTGAAAGTCATACCGAATTACCATTACAGGTAAACGATGAAACTGGTCAGGTTGAATTGCCCGATCAAAAGCAACAGGCCCAGACCGACGGTGCGGTTCGTGCCTTTATGGCACAGCAGCATATTGATTTTGGTCTGAAATCACGTATTGATCTAACCGTACATGAATCGCTGCATCATGGCTCATTTGTAGTTGAGGTTCGACAGGAAAGCGCCATGTTCGTTCATCAAGGAACGGGGATTCAGTCTCTTTCTGCACCGGTTTGGGTGCCGCATTCGATGTGGAACTGTTATCCAGACCCATCACCGCATATCGTCGGCACCAATACGCTCTATGACGGTTCAATGATTATCCGTGAATATGTGCCGATAGATCGGTTAAAGCTGATGGCAAAAGGCGATGGCTGGATGCTGTCACAAATTGGCAAGATACCGAAACGGGAACACACCAATAAAGACAATAAAACGACCGATATTGAACTGGTCAAGTATTTTGGCGATGTGTCTATTCCCCGAAATGACGGCGATATTTATTTACCTAATTCAAAGGTAATTTTGGCAAATGGAGTCATTATATTCTACGCACCGAATTCATTGCCTTATTTGCCGATTATTTATAACGGCTATGAACGCATGGACGTTCGTGACCCGTATTATGTTTCACCATTAATGAAACTGTCGCCGACACAGAAAATGGCGTCGTTTCTAGCAAACAAATATCTGGATAGTGTTGCTCTCAAGGTTGAGCCACCTATTTTGTATGATGGCAACGACCCGACCTTTGTAATGAATGGCGGTCCTGTTATTGCCCCTGGTTGGAAAGGTGCAACAAAGTCCTTGGCAAATTTCAAGACGATTGATATAGGCGATCCGGCTTCTGCATTACAAGGGTTGCAGATGGTGTTGAGCCAGATTCAAAAAGGCACCAGTTCTGATGTACCACGTGAAACATCGCCCATTGCAGACAAGACTGCTACCGAAGTTCGTGCCGAGACAAGGCGGGGTGAAGTCCGTGTTGTTGATTTTGTGGATAAACTGGAAACGTCATTAAAAACGTTTCTGTACATGCAACACGAATTAAACAAAAAAAACCTGGAACGCTATCCGTTCTACAACCCGGAAATGGATGCACCTGATTTTCAGTGGGCCAGTCAGGACATTTTGCCGAAGAATGTGAATTTCGAGGTTGTTGGTGCGCGTGGCGTATTGGGTGAAGAGGAACGGTCACAGAAAATGACTGCCGTTACTATCTTTGCATCCAGTAACCCGGCCTTCGCCCCCTTGCTGAAAAATATCGATCTTCTGAAAGAAATGTTCCAAGACGCTGGAATCAAGAACCCTGAGCGGTTTATGAACATTCCTGACGATGAGGAAGAGGCAAAGCTGAAACAGCTTGAAGAGGCTATCGTTGCAGAATTCAAGCCGGTAGTGGAAGAACTGCAACAGAAGAACGACGAACTGGAAAAAGACATTGCAATCCAGAATGCAGTGAATGAAGCGAAAGTGCTTGAAGCAGAAATCAAGGCGAATTCGCAGGCGGAAATATCTGAATACAAAGCCGAATTACAGGGCGAACTCGATATATTGCGTACTCAGCTTGAGATTATTAAATCAGCACCGGATACCGATGCTGGAACAGCATTAATTTTCAAAGGAATGACCGATATTTCAGAGAATATTAATAATGTTATTGATAGTCAGCGGACTGATATTGACCATCGTCAGACTGAACTGGAATCGCAATTAACCACCACTAATCAACAGATTGCTGATTTGATTGAACAGTCGGGCCGTCCACTCAGAATAGAGCGTGATGAGAATGGTCGCATTACCGGTGCGGCAAGAGGAGAAGCAGGATAAATGGCAGAACAAATATACCAATCCAGTGACTTTGCATCGCGCATAAATACCGATGAAGAAACCATTGTAACTTATGTCACAGCGAATCCAGGTAAGACGCTAGCTGAAATACAGTTGGCAAATGCTGTAATCGCTAGCCGACATGGTGACGGATTTTGCTGCTGTGCCGATTACGATTGACCACGCCCATGCGCGCGCACTCATAGAGCTGTTGATCCAGGAAGGAAGTGCTGAAAAAAACCAGATTTACCAAAAAAGAAGAGCATGAACTAAAACGCCTGCTTCTTCGGTCTATTGCTGATGACGAAAAAGCCCGCCGTGAATTGGACAGGAAGGCAGCACAAGCCAGCGCCACTGTTGATATTGCCAAATCCATGCGCAAGGTTGCCTTGGAAGTCAGTAAGGTAATCGATAAACAGGAAGAGCAGAATAAAATAACGCAGCGAGTTGCAGCAAAACAACGTGAGCAACTGGCTGATGACGAAGAAGCAATGCAGTTAATTATGTTGAATATTTTATGAATGCCGCAAAAGAGTTATTAACGATTATCCATAGCCATCCGTATTTTCCTGAATTAAGGGAAATCATAATTAATAGCAGACCAGTCGTACCTGGATACGATCCGAGAGAGGACGATCAAAGTACGATTGAGTGGAAACACAAATGCGCATTGCGCGATGGTTACGATTTATGTCTGACAATTCTAAACATTAATCCAGAAGGTGAATAATATGCCAGAAGAAAATACCGATCAGAGCAAACAGCCTGATGAGAGTGGAAGTACCGAAACAGCGCCTGAAACACAGACCCTTGAAGACATTGCCAAGGAATTCAGTGTTGATGAGCAGATAACCAATTTTACAGCACAGCCGAATCAGCAAGTTCAGCAGCCGTATCAACCACCTTCCGACCCAGGGCAGTATGTTCCTGACCCGGTGACGGACCCGGAGGGATATAACCGATACACGCAACAGCAGCAAGTGGTGACTAATCAGGTACAGGGCACCTTGCGTGAACTGAATAACCGGATTAATCAATTCGAGCAGCAAACTGAGCTGGCAAAGGTTGATGCTGATGTGCAAAAAGCAGTAGTGCATGTGAATCAAAAGCTGGGTGTTGACCCGGAGCTGGCCGAAATCGCACTTGAGAAAGCGTATCGTAATGATCCGAGTTTTCAGCGAATTTGGAATAACCGCGACAAAAATCCTGCCGCCTTCAAAAAGGCGCTGGATGTCGTTGCGGATAAATACCAGACCTTGTTCAACATACAAACCGATCCCCAGTTAGTCGAGAACCAACGTGCTGCAAAAGCATCCCAGAAGACAATGGCGACCACAGCGAAAGAACATGCTGATGACAAGTGGGAAAACTTGTCAGACGCAGAGTTTGAACAGCAGTGGTCGGCAGTAAGGCAGTCAGGAGGTTAGTAAATGCCGCTAAATGTCTCAAATTTAACCAGTACGATTCAGGCACCTGTCAACTTTGTGTTGATGCGTGGTCTGTTGAGTGCGGCCCGGAAGAACTTGCCATATTTCAATGGTACGTTGCCGGGTACACTAGAAAAAACCGGTGGTTCAAAGTCGGTGAAGTGGCGCAGGATTGAAAATCTCTCCCCTGCGACTACTGCATTGTCGGAGTTTACCGAGAACGGTCCTCTCACCTTTGGTGTTGGTCGCTCTACCGTAAAGCCGACGATAACCGATGTAACCCAGGCAGTTGCGAAATACGGCAACGCCATCCTGCTGACGGAAGAGGTTGACCTGTTTAATGTCAACTCAAACTCGATGGCACTGATGGAAACCCTGGGTGCGAATGCCGGTGAATCGCTTAATGTCGCAATGGCGACAGAGTTTGATAACGCGACTAATATCCGTTACGCCTCTGCTGCTGCTAACAAATCGGCGGTTATCGCCGAAATGAAGCTCCCCGATATTAAGTGGGCAGTAAACCAACTGAACCGAAACAGCGCCATGAAGATGTTTTCTATGGGCACTGGTTCCGCCAATGTCGGTTCGTCTCCTATCCGCCAGTCCTACTTTGGTATTGTTAACCCTGATGTCGAGGAAGACATCCGCTCTCTTGTCGGTTTCATCGGCGTTGAGCAGTACGGGGGTTACACCCAAACACTGACAGGTGAGTTCGGGGCAGTGGGTGGTGTGCGTTTTGCATCGTCTGAAATGGCAACGGTTGAAACCGCTGCTGGTACTACTTCTACATCGGATGTTTTCCGTGGTACCTCGGTCGATACAAACGACATATACAAAGCATTCATCTACGGTAGGGAAGCCGTTGGGTCGATTGGTCTTGGTGAGCAGCATGCCAAGGAAATCTACCAGATGGGTGATCGTGTGCCGACCGTTGAGCTGATTCAGCATCGTCCGGGTTCCTCGGGTGTTGGTGATATGTTCAATGAAATCGGGTCGATTGCATGGAAGGCGTGGTTCGCTGGTAAAGTCCTGAACAACAACTGGATTGTGCCTGTGTATACCCTTTCCAAGAATATCGTCTGATAAATATGCCCCCTGAAAAGGGGGCTATTTTTTTTGAGGTAATCCAGTGGATTTCATAACAGGTGTTAACCGGCTGATGCGGATCAATCATATTATCCGTGGTGATGACGACGATATTACGACTTTTGCCGAGACACAACATGCGGCACATATCAGTCTGGCCCAGATCGCAATACAGGATGAATTGGCCGATCTGATTTCAGATAGACTGATTCCCTACGAAAAAACAAATACAACCCTGTCACTTGTCACATCAACAAGAACGTATGCACTGGCAAGTGATTTCATTCGATTCTATGGAACAGCACCATCCCTTTATGATTCAACCGATAATGTCCGCATCTATGAATATCCAGGCGGTGAAGATCGGTTAAAGGATAACGATTATCAGTACAAAACCAGTGAGGGTGCGCCGACGTACTGGTATTGGGATAACACAACGACAAAGCAGGTAGCATTTTATAATGTGCCGCAATCGAGTTATAACGGCAGGTCGATTTCATACGATTATGAAAAATCGGTAAGCGTCACGAACTCAACCGATGTATTGCCATTTCATAATGACGAGGAAGCGTTCTCGTTTATCTCCATGGCAGCAAGGCGTTTCGCCTTTATGGTGGCCGAAAAAGAGCTTGGCATCCTGTCACAGGATATGACGTATAGCAGCGCCACAAGTCGCTTATATAGCTTGTTGCGATTCAGCGACCCATCGCACCAGTATGGCAGAGCTTACCTGTAGATGGCTGTACTGACGTTTGAGGGCGGTCTGAATGAACAGGACTTGTCGCAAGTAAATCCGTCTGAATGTATTGAAGGTTACAACTTTGAGCTGGGTGCGAAAGATACCCATTATAGACCGCGTAAGCCTTTCGAGAAAAAAGGAACAGCACCAAACGCATCTGCAATAAACGGCATCATGCAGTTGCAGAAAATCGATGGTGCCTATTCCACAATTGTTCAGTCCGGCGATACAGTTTATGAATGGGACGGTGCCTCTACCTGGACAAGTAAAGGAACGGTAGATGCAAGTTCAAAGTTGCGTGGGTTAAGCTGGGTTCTGGATAGTTATCTGGTAATTACTGATGCAGCAAAACTGACGGTAGTTAAAAAGTGGGATGGCACCAGTTTGACAACGCTAACTACTGGTCTTGGATCGACGTTATTCGCCAGATATGCAGTTGTCCATTTAGGCCGCGTCTGGCTATTTAATGTCAAATCCGGGACAGACACACCACACCTTTTGGTGGCTTCCGCTTTCGAGAATCCTGAATCATACGACACCTCATTACGTGCAAAGGATTCCAGTTTCACCACAGGCAGCGAAGCCTTCTTTATGGTGACGCCTGATCTAAAACCGGTCAATGGTGTCGCTGTGTTTATGAATCAGTTGATTATTTCCAGTGAAGGTGGGCACTTATGGAAGTTAACAGGAACTGATTCCAAAGATTTTGCCTGGATACCGTTTTATTCCGGTTCGTATGCCGTTGGTACCGAAACCATGGCTAATATCGGTGATGATATTGTTTATATGAAAGCTGGTGGGAACATTGAATCCGTAGTATCAACAGATCGCTTTGGCGATGTAAAAACGGACGATCTATCAAGGTGGATGCGGACAACGGTAAAAGATTTTTCTGATGCAATCACGGTCTACGATCAGTTCAACCAGAAAGTATATTTCTTTGCGAGTAGTACAAAAGTAATTGTCCTGTTTAAA
>CAJVXG010000011.1 GCA_913009215.1 uncultured Gammaproteobacteria bacterium
GATATATAATCACCTCATCATGTCGACTCAACGCAAAGCCATTGCCCTGATTTCAGGTGGCCTCGATTCCATGTTGGCAGCCAAACTGATGCTGGACCAGGGCGTCCATGTCGAGGGTATTAACTTCTTTACCGGTTTCTGTGTCGAAGGCCATACCCATGCCATTCGCAGCAGGGACCGCAAAAAACCAAAGCGCAATAACGCCTTATGGGTTGCCGAAACCCTGGGAATCAAACTACATATCGTTGATGTCATCGAGGAATATAAAGACGTATTGATTAATCCCAGGCATGGTTACGGCGCCAATCTCAACCCTTGCCTCGATTGCAAATGCTTTATGGTAAAAAAAGCCAGGCAATGGATCGAGGAGAATAACTTCGACTTTATTATTACCGGGGAGGTCATTGGCCAAAGACCCAAATCACAACGCCGCGAGACCATGCCGGTCGTCGCCAAAGAATCCGGTGCCAATGACCTGCTATTGCGCCCACTGTGCGCCAGGCGCCTGCCTGAAACCAAACCGGAAAAAGAGGGCTGGGTGGATCGCGAAAAATTACTCGATATCACCGGCCGCGGCCGCAAGCCGCAAATGGCTCTGGCCAAAAGCTATGGCATTGAGGATTATGCCCAACCGGCCGGCGGCTGCTGCTTCCTGACCGACGCCCAATACGCACATAAACTGACAGACCTGTGGCAAACCAGGGGCAATAAAGAATATGACCTCGACGATATTATGTTGCTCAAGATTGGCAGGCATATCAGACCTGGGGATAATTTCAAGCTCATCGTTGGTCGCGATGAGGGTGAAAACCGCTACCTGGAAGGTTATCGCAAACGCTTCACATCACTGATAGCGGACAAGCTAAACGGACCGCTGGTATTAGTCCATGGTGATGCCGACACAGAAGGTCTGCAATTAGCGGCACGTATCACCGCGCGATACAGCCAGGGCCGTGACCGGGACAGCGTTGATATACGCATTACCAATACAGACAGTACGACCGAAGTCATAACGGTACAACCCATACCGACCAATGAGATTCTGCAGAGCTGGTACATCTAGCCCGCATATTTCACGAAGGCGGACCCATTATTGTTTAATATGCTAGCATACAAGCGTAAACAACATTTATATTAGCTATTTCCAAAAAGTACACTTTGTCCTGTTCACGTTGATGTGTAGGACACACGAATGTCGCAAAGGCCAGGGATGGCCGAGAGCGGCCTTTTTCGAGCGATCGTTCAACCTGCCTTGCCAGCTTGCCCCGGAACGCGAACCCTTCATGAATTATGCGGGCTAACCATGACACAACAGCAACTGGATACCCGTGGATTGATCTGTCCCATGCCAGTGATCAAGGTACAGGATATGATCAAAACGCTGCACCAGGGTGACATACTGGAGGTACGCTGTAGTGACCCCGGGACAATGCATGATGTCCCGGCCTGGTGTCGTATCCATGGTCATGAAATATTACAATGCAGCAATAACGACGAGGAAATCCTGATTCGTATCAAGGTAGGGCCTGATGGCACATAAACACCATCATCACATCCCCGAAGAAATCTCGCGCGATGCCCGCTATCGCGAAACCGTCAAGGTTACGCTGGTTGGCTCTGCCGTCGACCTCCTGCTCGGTGTGGTAAAGATTGTTATTGGTATTGTTGGCCACTCGCAGGCACTGATTGCCGATGGTATCCATTCTCTCTCAGATCTCGCCACCGACTTTATCGTGCTCTATGCCGCCAAACACTCCAGCCATAAAGCCGACAAAGAACATCCCTATGGCCACGAGCGCATTGAAACGGTAGCTACGGTGATCCTCGGGGTGGCCCTCATTGCTGTCGCCATCGGTATTGCCTATCACGCCTTACAGCGCATGTTTCATCCTGAGCAATTACTGCAACCGAGCTTCTGGGTATTGGTGGTTGCCGTAATCTCGGTCATCTCCAAAGAGCTTATTTATCATTACACCATGCGCGTAGCACGCAAGCATAACTCGGCGATGTTGCGTGCCAATGCCTGGCATAGCCGCAGTGATGCGGTGTCCTCCATCATCGTGGTGGTTGGTGTTATCGGCACCATGGCAGGCCTGCCCTATCTTGATGCCCTCGCCGCCATCGGTGTTGCCTTCATGATTGCCAAAATTGGCTGGGAGCTGGGCTGGAGCAGTCTGCAGGAACTGGTCGATACCGGGCTGGAACAACACCGGGTCGATGCCATTCGCCAAATCATACTGGGTACTGCCGGGGTTTGCTCCTTGCACATGTTGCGTACGCGCATGATGGGAGGCATGGCGCTGGTTGATGTCCATGTACAGGTCGATCCTGACCTGACCGTATCCGAGGGCCACCACATCAGTGAGACGGTGCGGCGTCAATTGATCCAGGAAATACCGGAAGTCAGTGACGTCATGGTCCATATTGACACCGAAGACGACCAGACCGCAGCCGCCACACTAAATCTGCCACAAAGAGATGAAGTTTTACAATGGTTAAACAACGCCTTTGCCGACATACCTGGTAGCAGACGTATCGATAAAATTGTGCTGCATTACATCAATGGCAAAATTGATACGGAAATCTTTCTGCCGCTGGATGTTTTATCGACGGATACCACGGCTTATAGCCTGAAACAACAATTCAGCAACGCCATTAAAAACGACCAGCGTTTTGGCAAAGTCAGGGTATATTTTGCCTGAATATGCACTATAATGGTGCGCTAAGAAAAATATTACGCACCATTATAGTGCATTGGGAATTTCTTTAGAACTATTTATTTATGTAAAACAATAGGTTATATATCTACAGGGGCTGGCATAGAAAATGCTCTATTTGGTGGCTTTATTGTTTAGAATTCACCACTTCGATTCACACACAGGAGGACTGTAATGTCTGGGGCTGATGTTTTAAAAATGATCAAAGATAACAAGGTGAAGTTTGTGGACTTTCGCTTCACAGACACCCTTGGTAAAGAGCAACACGTCTCCGTACCCGCAAGCGTGATTGACAAGGATATTTTTGAAGAAGGAAAAATGTTTGACGGGTCTTCCATCGCAGGATGGAAGGGTATTAACGAATCCGACATGATCCTGATGCCAGGTGCCGAAACGGCAGTCATGGATCCTTTTATGGAAGAACCGACCCTGATACTGCGCTGCGATATTATCGAACCGAACGATATGCAGGGCTACGAACGTGATCCCCGCACCATCGCCAAACGTGCCGAGGCCTATATGCAGTCTACCGGGATTGCCGATGCCGCCTACTTTGGTCCGGAACCGGAATTTTTTGTGTTTGACGATGTACGCTGGGGCTCCGACATGAGCGGCAGCTTTTACAAGGTCGATTCGGAAGAAGCCGAATGGAACTCAGAGCGCGTCTTTGAACAAGGTAACATCGGTCACCGCCCTGGTGTCAAAGGCGGTTATTTCCCGGTGCCTCCGGTCGACTCCCTGCAGGACCTGCGTTCTGCCATGTGTCTGGCGCTGGAAGAAATGGGTGTCAAAGTCGAGGTACACCATCACGAGGTAGCCACCGCCGGCCAATGTGAAATTGGTACCGCGTTCAATACCCTGGTTACCCGAGCTGACCAGAATCAGATCCTGAAATATGTGGTCCATAATGTGGCCCATTCCTATGGCCGCACAGCGACCTTTATGCCAAAACCATTAGTCGGCGATAACGGTAACGGTATGCACGTACACCAGTCGCTGGCCAAAGGCGGCAAAAATTTGTTCAGCGGTGATGGTTATGGCGGTCTCAGTGAAACTGCGTTGTATTACATCGGCGGTATTGTCAAGCATGCCCGTGCACTAAACGCCTTCACTAACGGCTCTACCAACAGCTACAAGCGTCTGGTACCGGGTTTTGAGGCACCGACCCTGCTGGCCTATTCCGCACGCAATCGTTCCGCGTCCATTCGTATTCCATACGATGCCAACCCGAAAGGTCGGCGCGTCGAGGTCCGTTTCCCGGATGCGGCGGCAAACGTTTATTTCACCTTTGCCTCTATGTTAATGGCTGGTCTCGATGGTATCCAGAATAAGACCCATCCGGGTGACGCCATGGACAAAGATCTGTACGACCTGCCACCAGAAGAAGAAAAAAACATCCCCACCGTATGTTTCTCTCTGGACCAGGCCCTGGATGCATTGGACAAGGACCGTGACTTCCTCAAGGCTGGTGGCGTTTTCACAGACGATGTCCTTAATGCCTACATTGAGCTGAAGATGGAAGAAGTCACCCGCTTGCGTATGACTACGCACCCGGTTGAATTCGATATGTACTACAGTCAGTAATCAGGCTTATACAGGTAGACGGTGTTCTGTCTTGACAGGACACCGTCACACCGGTGATTGACTGAAATAGCGCGGACCATTGCGATGTTTATGTCATCGGTCTTTTTTGGATAAACACTATCAGGGATCTTTACGGCCAGAACTGCCGTAACAACTATGGCATTAACACAGACACAAGTGTTTCAATCTCACCACCCCACCAACAAACAAGGTGAGGCAATGCACAAACGTATCTACGAGGGCTTAAGCACAGCGGTTGCCTTACTGGACACCAATTTTACCGTATTGAGTATCAATCCGGCCGGCGAAATGCTGTTTGCCATCAGTGCCAATCGACTGATCGGCAAGGAATTCATGCATCTTTTCCAGGACAATATGCCTATTATGGCTACCCTGGAAGAGGCATTGGCACGAAAGAATTCGATTACCCTTCGGGAACTGAAGATTCTCTTGCCGGGTCGCGAAGCCATCACGGTTGATATGACCGTCTGCCCCCTGACCAGCCCCGAGGGTGATACCAATTTACTGATTGAGCTGGTCCGTGTTGATCGTTATCTGCAACTTAGTCGCGAAGACGACATACTGGACCGCCATGCCGCCACCCAGGCCATGCTGAAAGGCCTGGCGCATGAAATTAAAAACCCGCTGGGCGGGTTAAGCGGTGCGGCACAATTACTGGAAAAACAATTACCAGACCGGTCACTAAAAGAATACACTTATATTATCGTTCAGGAAGCTGACCGCTTGCGTGATCTGGTGGATCGCATGTTTGCCAGCAGCAAGCCATTAAACAAGGATCTGGTCAATATTCACAAGATCCTGAATCATGTACGCAAGATTACCCTGGCCGAAAACCATAATGGCCAGCTTGATATCAAACAGGATTACGACCCCAGCCTGCCCGAGCTCATTGGTGACAATGACCAATTGATCCAGGCGGTTCTCAATATTGTCAAAAATGCCGTTGAGTCACTAAAAGGTACTGGGCGCATCATATTAAGGACCCGTATTGAACGCCAGTTCACCATTGGTAGCCGGCGACATCGCCTGGTTTTAAAAGCCGAAATAGAGGACAACGGACCGGGCATCCCCGATGAACTCAAGGAACAGGTTTTTTATCCGATGGTCACCGGTCGTTCCGAGGGTACCGGACTTGGCCTGTCGCTGGCACAAAGCATCATCAACAGTCACGATGGCTTGATCGAATTTAAAAGCCGTCCCGGTAAAACCATTTTTACAATTCTATTACCAATAATAAAATCGGTATCATGAACAGAACAGGAATAGTCTGGGTAATCGACGATGATCGCTCCATACGCTGGGTGCTGGAAAAGGCCCTGCAACAGGAGGGCATGAAGGTTGAAACCTTCGATAATGCCAACGAGATTGTAGAGACCCTGGAACGCAGGCGTCCTGACGTCATTGTCACCGATATTCGTATGCCCGGTATGGGTGGTCTTGAGCTGTTATCCACCCTGTCAGAGAAGATTCCGGAAATACCCGTGATTGTGATGACGGCGCACACTGATCTCGACAGTGCTGTTTCATCGTTCCAGAAAGGCGCCTTTGAATATTTACCCAAACCCTTTGGTATCGACGAGGCCACGTCTCTGGTGAAACGGGCATTGGAGCAACGCTGGAAAAATAGTGTTAATACGACCACTGCGGAGCTCATCCCCGAAACTACGGATATCATTGGCAAGGCCCCGGCAATGCAGGAAGTATTTCGCGCCATCGGCCGTCTGTCCAGTTCTCACCTCAGCGTACTCATTAATGGCGAGTCTGGCACCGGCAAGGAACTGGTGGCCCGCGCCTTGCATAACCACAGCCCGCGTGCCAACAATCCCTTTGTTGCCATCAACATTGCTGCCATTCCCAGCGAACTACTGGAATCAGAATTATTCGGTCACGAACGCGGTGCCTTTACCGGTGCCCAGAACCAGCGCAAGGGGCGCTTTGAACAATCCAACGGCGGCACCCTGTTTCTTGATGAAATTGGCGACATGTCTGCAGACCTGCAAACACGATTGCTGCGGGTGTTGTCGGACGGGAAATTCTATCGTGTCGGTGGCCATGACCAGATTGAAACCAATGTCCGGATCATTGCCGCCACCAACCAGAACCTGGAAGAACGTGTCGAGAATGGGCAATTTCGTGAAGACCTGTTCCATAGGCTGAATGTGATACGTATACATATGCCCCCATTACACGAGCGCAAGGAAGATATTCCCACGCTGGCACGACACTTCCTGAAACGCTCTGCCGAGGAACTCACTGTGGAAGTAAAACAGCTGCTCCCCGAGGCTGAAGAATTTCTATGCAACCTGAAATGGCCCGGCAATGTACGACAACTGGAAAATACTTGCCGTTGGCTAACGGTCATGGCGCCCGGCCAAAGCATCCGTATTGACGATATGCCTCCGGAATTGGCGCGGAAAAATGGTAACAATGACGATAAAAATAACTGGGAGGACGAACTGCGACAGACTATTGAGCAGCGTTTGTCCCGTGGTGACGTGGAAATTTTTTACTCACTCAACCAGAGCTTCGAGCGCGTACTGATCGAGGCTGCATTAAAGTACTCCAGTGGTAAAAAACAGGACGCAGCCAAAAAACTCGGCTGGGGACGTAATACTTTGGCACGCAAGCTCAAAGAGCTGAATCTTTAACAGCAGCCTTCCGATCCGATTGCCTTATATCCTGAATTAGTGACCGTTAATAGCCTGTAAACGCGAACTAACCCACTGAATAAAATTGTGCTGCCGATCCCGACGTTGCAGATCTTGTAGATCGGTGGCATGCCGAATAGCCATTTTCAATTGTTTATTCTCCGTATCAAAAATATTGATGATATGTCTACTGAACTTCAACTCACAACCAGGCTCAATAATATGTCGTTTGTAACCAAGCTTATCGAGTACATCACCGGCGATGGATTCAAAAATACGGATATCCTCTCTCCTGGCTTCGGAAATAAACTTACCGCTATTCCCGGATTGTATTGGCTTATCGACATTCGCCCATAGTTTACTGGCCGAGGCAGCCTGTTTGGCATCGCCCGATTGATGGAATTCCAACATCGCTTCGGTGTAGGGGAAACCCAGGAATTTACATAAGTTCTGCATACTATCCCTTGGGTTATTAATTAAATCCTCATAACACATATGAAAGAATCTTTTTTTACCTATCTTTCTACCATGTTCCAGTGCCAACCTCTGTGATTCAGCCCATTCTTCCGCAATGTGATAAAAGTGTTTCTCTCCAACGATGGCCTTACGGAAGGATACGGCAACATCACGACCATCCCGGTAGATATATATATACTTTGGCCGATCAAAATAGGATTCAATTTCATTGAGATATTGAACGTTGGCAAGGCTTTTGCAACACCAGGTTGTTGCCCCAGATGAATTTGCCACAGTATCGTAAATAGCCTCAAAAACACCCAGGATGGTCTGAGTTTGGCATTGCTCAATAATATATTCCGGGTTTAATTTCACTCCTGTCCATGGAACCGGGTTTAGTTCCACTAGCTGGCATACATCACGCACAAGCTGTCGAAAATTCTTCTGCTCGTCAAGATCACCATATTGCCCAATAAGTGGCATCATACGCTCCAGGATATGTGGGGGGTGAGGAGCAACTACCCCGGGGATCTGGTCCAACATCAATCGTAATAAATTTGAACCTGATCGCTGAGTCCCTATCATAAAAATTGCCATCTTGCCTCCTAGCGTAGTTGTGGCTTGCGCCATGGATTAAAGTTGCTGTATGCGGTTGCCATCAATGTCTTGATTTTTGTATGTCGCAATAAACTGGCATTGGCCATGGTGATCAGTAGATGATGAACGCATTCATCAATTGTTTGCGTGCCAGTATCGATGCGTATGTCTGGATTCTCAGGTGATTCATAGGGTGACGAGATACCTGTAAAATCTTCAATTTCTCCCACTCGTGCGCGTTTATAAAGCCCTTTTGGGTCTCGCGATTCACAAGTCTTTAAATCTGCCTCGACATAAACCTCGATGTAATAATTTCCAACTATTTCGCTTACCAGTTGGCGTTCTTTTTTAAATGGAGAAATAAAAGATGCAATAACCAACATACCGTTAGAGGCCATTAGCTTGGCGACCTCTGCCGCACGGCGCAGATTCTCTCTACGTGAACCGCGTGAGAAACCTAAATCGCCACAAAGTCCGCTACGCAATCCATCACCGTCAAGAACACAAACTTGATGCCCTGATAGCAGTAGCTCGCGTTCCAACCGATGCGCCAAAGTAGATTTTCCCGCACCAGAAAGGCCGGTCATCCATAACACCGCTGCGCGATGGCCAACAATATCTCGCCGCATATCTGCACTAACTTCAGCGACATGCGGATGAATATGATTTCTGGTTTGATTATCTGAAGTCACCAGTTTGCTGCTACTATAAACTCCCTGTGACAGCTTATTAGCGCCTCCCTTTTTTGGATTCAGAATGGTTACCTGGATCCGGGGACGTGCGTCATTATCGTCAAATGCGAAGGTATTAATGTCCCCTTTATGAAAAATTACCCTATCACAGCCGTAATTCTGACTAATTATGGCCTGATGTAATAGTGTGCGAGGCTGGCTTGCACTTTTTGTTACTGTTGTTTCAGTCAGCATCAAACTGCCCTGAGAAACAAAATGATCAATCAACAGATTATCAACAGCTATGGATGTAGCAGATTTTATTGAATCTGCACTTGGTACATGAATCAGCAGGGCATTGGAACATTCAATAATATCACTCAACCGGTCGCGACTGCTGTCCTGCCAAATTTGTTTGTCGTGTATTGAAGTTGCTGAGGTCCATCCCTGATTACGAATATATTGACGCATTTCATAAGGCCAGACAGTATTGGCTGTTTCCCCCTCAGGGTTTGCATTCATTACCAGAAATACCGGCCCGGCTAACAAGTATGTTCTTTCCTTTCTATTTTGCCGTGAGGAATAAACCCTTCTTTGACTGAACCGATTAATTAATGCCTGTGTCTCTCTCGACAAACCCCTGGGGAATACATCCTGTACCTCAATAATGGCGTGCAACTGGTTCTGGTAATACAAGCCAACATCCATCCCAGCTGAGATATCGGAAAGTGCTGCTTCATGAACTGGTAAACAGACTGGTATTCCCCACGGAAGACCTGTTGGTAATACACCATCTTCAATTACGGCGCTGTAGGTCTCCCAATCCATAAAGCCTTCGACTGGACTCAATACACCGTGTGCAATCATTCTAACTACGCGTAACTCATCAATGGTGATATCTATACGGGGAAGCTGTAAAACAGCTTCAAAGCCTTCTTGCTGATCCAACAAATAAAATGATTGTGCAAGCTTGCCGCCATAGGGCATGATTAACTTGTCGTCTATCTCAATGAATGTTGTTCGGTCTTTCCCGGTTGGCATTTTTTCTTCCTGGTAAGTCAATTACTGTAAATCAGTTACTAATGGTGATATTTCTCCAGTTAATACAGCAGTAGGCCTGCTAACCCGGCAGTCGGGATAACCCATACCACCTCAACCCTGAATCGCATTAAAGCAATCATGGCTGCTACAAAAATAATAAGCGTTGTCCAAACCAGATGTGTGGATTGTGCAATTACAATTGCTGCTGCAAATATCATCCCTATCACTGCTGGGCGTATACCTTGCAACATTGATTTAATTACATTTGATTTCCTGATCCTGTCCAATACTCTGGTACAGAAGATCATCAACAGAATCGGCGGAAGAAAAATACCTACCGTTGCTGATATGGCGCCCAATACACCTGCAATCTTATAGCCAATAAAAGTAGCGCTGATCAGGATAGGCCCCGGTGTTACCTGACCCATGGCAATAGCATCAATAAACTCTTTTTGTGTAAGCCAGCCGTAACCGTCCACTACAACTTTCTGGATCATAGGAATAAATACATAACCACCACCGAAAAGCATCAGACTCATTCCGGCAAATGTTAAAAACAGTTTGAGAGTTATTTCAGGCTGGAAACTGAAAAAAGGGATAGCCAGGACCGGATTCACAGAAAACAGGGAGGATCGGATTTTCTCGATAAATGTTTTTTTGCCCTTGGTGTCCTCAATCTTTTTCTTACCCTCAGCACCAGTAGACAGTCCTTCAGAGATTTTATTGGTTGTTTTCTGGTTCCGGAATAATAGTAAGCCCACGAGCGCAGCACTGGCAATAATGCCAAAAGTGACATAGAAACCCTTGATATATAAAAGCAAGGCTGCCGCGACAGCCAAAATTAAACCTTCCTGCACCGTCTTGATGGTTTTACGGCTCATTCCCCAGGCAGTATTGAAAATAATGGCACTAACAGCAGGTAGAAAACCCATGAACAGCTTATCCATAACAGGAAGTGAGCCCCATTGAAAATAAACCGCTGTCAGAATGATGATAAGGACAAAAGATGGCAGGATTACTGCTGTGGCACTAATAGCTGCGCCAGAAAAACCGCGTAATTGATAACCAACAAAGGCGACAACATTGACGGCGACCGGACCAGGCAGCATAGACGCAAGCGAAATCCCATCGAGCATATCGTCGTGCCGCATTAACTTACGCCGGCTAACAATCATATTCTCAACAACAGAAATCAGGGCCATGAATCCACCAAAGGCCGTGCTCCCGATCTTCAGAAACATCCAAAACAGCGAAAGCAAAGATACTTTTTTTGGTTTATCCGCCAACCTATTCCCCTTGTTTGTGGGCCAACCTAATATCTACATAGCGTAGTCCGCAGGCTTAAAGATCGTCCTTACGCCAGAAAATCATGGCTTTTACTGCCTAAGTGATCATCAATGATTAACGGTAACTTGGCGCTTATGAAAGCATTGACCCATATCATCGGCTTTGCACTACCATTGATAAAATTATGTTGCCCGTTTATCGGAAGCCAATGTGACAATTTATGTCAGAAAGCACGAATATTTCCCGATTTATGGCCACATTGCATTTGTCAGGAATGCAACAATTATTATTACCGCCGTTTATCGGTATATCTAATACGCTGCGCAGGACATTCTAGAGTCCATTATCACTATGGCTATTTTTTATCTTGATGGTTTATGAAAATCGTTACGGTTAATTCTATAGATGACTGTACGTACGCTAGACAAGGGGTGGGCCATTGGCCCGGAACTGCAATACATTGAACCCAAAGGAGGGCAAAATGCCTATTCATACTCGTTTGATTCTCCTGTTGATAGCTTTGTTGATGTCATTCCCTGGCTGGACGCAGGCAGATAATAATACTGTTTATATCTTCAGCGCCCCGCCAAGAGAGACCATGCAGGTTGGTAAGGATAAATACGATCCGGTGGCAAGGTATTTGTCAATGATCATCGGTAAAAAGGTGGTATACGAACATCCTGGTAACTGGGGGGTCTACCGCAGTAGAATGATTAAGGGACGATATGATATCGTCTTTGATGGTCCTCATTTCAATGGCTATCGTGCCGCCAGGATGCGACATAATATCGTTGCAAAAATTCCCACTATTCATGAGTTTGTCGTCATTGTTAAGAAAAGCAACACGACATATAAGGATCTTGGTCAAATGGGAGGCCGGACCTTCTGCACCCATGCGCCACCCAACCTCGGCACTCTGACGTTACTACAAGAATTTGAAAACCCTTCACGCCAACCATTTATCGTCAATACCAAAGGCTGGAGCAAGATTTACAATGGGGTCCAGAGTGGTCGTTGTGTTGCCGGAATTTTGCCCATCTTGAATTTACAGAAACTGGATCCACAGCTGAAATTCAGTCGCATTATTTTCCATGCCAAAAAGATGCCCAACCAGGCCTTCTCGGTAGGACCTCGCATTAGTAAAAAAAATCAACTGAAAATTGCTCGTGCGTTGGTCGCCCCCAATAGCGCCGAACCAACAAACAAATTACGGAAGGCCTATAATGTTAAAGGCAATTTTGTACCAACGAGCAATAAAGAGTATTTTCATATGGCGAAGTACCTCAAAAATGAATGGGGCTACTATTAACCTTGGTATTGCGCTGGCCTGATATCAAAGCAAGGTCAGTTCGTAAAAAACCCTAAATAACCCTGTTTGGTCATGGCCAAACAGGGGTTTCTTTAAACCTAGAATAGCAAGCCAATAAATACGATTATTCAATACCGTTGACGTGGCCGCCTCCACCGTTTGTCAGCTCCCTTACTCTCTGAACAGAAACACAGAACAACACACATTGGCTGCCGTATTTTGTCACCAGCCACTTATCGGACCAGCGCCAATAGCTATCGGTAAACACTGGCATCACCCCCTATTCTGTCTATTTTAATCCTTAACGGAAAAAGAAATTGCTATTCCAAAACAGACAAGTAATAACAAAAACCAACCCAAGGAGGGCATAATGCCTAAATTATCATTACTGATCCTGTCTTTCGGTCTACTGCTAACCTGGTTGTTTCCCTCGGCCCTGCCGGCAGCAACACCTGGCCAACAAGACACTTATACCTTTAGCGCGCCGCCATGGGAAAGCGCCACCGAAGGCAAAGCCAAGTATGAACCCATAGCTGAATATTTATCTAATGTAACTGGTAAAAAAGTCGTTTACCAGTATCCCGGAAGCTGGGACGGATATCGCAAGAACATGACCCAAGGCAAGTATGACATAGTTTTTGATAGTGCCCATTTTAACGACTATAGAGCAACAAAACTGAACCATAAAATCATAGTAAAAGCCCCTGATCTGCACAGGTTTGTTGTTATTGTACGTAAAGATAATAAGCGATACAGGAATATTAACCAATTGGTCGGACGGACAATTTGTACTCAATCTCCGCCCGATCTGAGCACTTTGATGCTACTAAAGGAATTTACAAACCCGGTACGCCAACCCTCTCTGGTAAGCACCAAGGGATGGCGGAAAATCTATCAGGGCGTACAAAGCGGTCGTTGCATTGCCGGAATATTACCGATAGGTGGACTGCAAAAAATGGATAAGGGCTTACTCAAATCGAAGATTGTATATCGTGCCAAACCGATGCCAAATCAGGCCTTCTCGGTAGGTCCACGTGTAAAACGGATAGATCAAGTAAAAATTGCCGGTGCCTTAACCTCACCTGATGCCTATGTGCCTACCTCAAAATTACGGCAGGCATTCAGCATAAACGGTAAGAGATTTATCTTGACCTCAAATAAGGAATACGCCGGCATGGCCAACTACTTAAAGGATCAATGGGGTTACTACTAACCCCGCACACTGTACTCCGCATGGAGTTTGCGTACCCTGCCCTCTGGCAGGGTATTTTTTATGGGCGCATGGATAACGGCAAATCTCTGCTAAGACCGGTGGCAGACCGCATAATGATATCCTTGACCGGACTTGTCGCATTGATGGCGTCCATTCCCAACGATCTTATAGTACTTATCAACACCTGATCCGTACCAAATAAACGCTTTAGCGTATCAGTAACAGCCAACATAGCGAGATTATCGCCCTTGCGCCAACGCTCATAGCGTCGCAACACACTATAGGCACCGATATCCTTGCCGTTCTTCAACGCATCCAGTACCACCTCGGCAAGGGTGGCGGCATCGGCAAAACCAAGATTAACACCCTGGCCAGCCAGGGGGTGCACCCGGTGGGCTGCGTCCCCGATCAGGGCCAGTCGTGGCTGAACATAATTGCTGGCATGAGCGAGATTCAGGGGGAACCGTTTTCGTTCCTCAATACTCCGCATTACTCCCAAACGATTATCAAAAACCGATTGTAATTTCATACAAAAGGCATCGTCATCAAGCATGTGCAGTTCATCCACCTTATCGTTATCGATAGACCAGACGATAGAACAATGGTACTCGTCACCAAGTGGCAAAAAGGCCAATGGACCGCTGGGCAAAAAACGCTGCCAGGCCGTATCCTGATGTGGTTTTTCAGTTTCTACAGTAGCAACAATGGCTTGCTGCTGATAGGACCAGCCGTGACTGGAAATACCGGACAATTGCCGCACCAGCGACTGCGCCCCATCTGCCGCTACCAGTAATCTGCAATGTAACGCTTTATCATTGTGACAACGAACCACCGTTTCCGCCTCAAGCTCATCAATAGCAGTAATATCGTAACCTTCGTAATATGTAATGTTTGAGAAATTCCGTAACTGCTGTTGTAACGCAGACTGTGTGACGCAGTTCTCGATGATATAGCCCAGGCAAGGTTCGCCAATATCGGCACAATCAAATGCCAGCTCCCCGTGCCCAACAGCATCCCAGATAAACATTCTCTGGTACGGGTGGTAACGCTGCTGCACAATGGCCGGCCATGCCCCGACATGTTCGAGAAAATATCGGCATGCCATGGTAATGGCACTGACGCGATTATCGTAATTACTATCGCCCGCTGTTTCTTCGAACAGCTGTTTCTCAATAATCGCGACCCGTAATGCGCTGTTGCCCAGGGCACAGGCCAGTGCCAATCCCACCATGCCAGCACCAGCAATAACGATGTCATATTGTCTGGACATTCTATAAGCTCAGGCTCTACAGTCGCAGTCCACGCGCCAATCGTGGCAAGCGCCCGGCCAACCCACTGGTGCGGCGAATAAACATTTTTTTGATTCCCGGGAACAGATCGACCACCACCAGGCTGGCGTTACGCAGTACCAACAGCGGCATCAGGGTATTGGAAAAAATACGAATCAGGCCATCCGTAAAACGTGACACGGCCTGGGTGTCACGTCGACGGCGCTGTTGATAGCGTTGCAACACATCAAGGGCGCCAAAGTCCTTATTTCCCCTTTGCGCCTCAACAATCTCTTCTGCCAGAGTAGCGACATCGCGCAACCCGAGGTTAAATCCCTGTCCGGCCACCGGGTGTACCGTGTGTGCGGCATTACCAATCAACACCAGCCTCGGTTTGATGGTTTCTTCCACTTCGGTAAGGGCCAGCGGGTATGAGACGCGCCTCCCTATTTTGCCGAACTTGCCCAGCCGATCACCAAAGGCATGCTGCAAGGCAGCTAAGAATGTTTCATCATCCCAGGCCAGCATTTCATCGACCCGGTCTGCGGGGTTACTCCAGATCACGGCACAACGCTCTTTGTCCATCGGTAACAGGGCCAGTGGGCCGGTTGGCATAAAACGTTCATACGCCACCTGTTGGTGTGGCAGTTCGGTCTCAATATTGGTGACAATGGCAGTTTGTTGGTACATGCGCTGCCGATACGTAATACCAATTTTTTCCCTTATCGTGGAATGAACCCCATCGGCAGCGACCAGTAGCCTGGCGCCAATGGTCCTATGTTGTCCTGCCTCCTCAATAACGACCTCGGTACTGTCATCATGCATCACAACAGATTCGACCGAGGCCGGACAGAAAATCGTAATATTTTCAGCATTCGACATCCCGGCCAGCAAAGCAGCGCCCAGGGTTCGGGTCGGGATCACATAACCAAGTGCCTGCAGGCCGGCATCACTGGCATGCAGGCGCGCAAAACCGAAATGGCCGCGATCGGAAATATGAATGGTTTTAATATCACAACCATCCACGATATCCATCTTTGACCATAAGCCCATGGTTTCCAGTATCCGGCATGAACTATAGGCCAGGGCCACAGTCCGATCATCAAAACTTGGTTGTTGTTCCGAGCGAAACGGTACGGCCTCGACCACGGCAATACGCAATTTACTTGTTGCCAGAGAACAGGCCAGGCTGGCCCCGACGAGACCACCGCCAACAATAATCAAATCAAATTCAGCGTCATCCACCATTATTGCGCCATCAGTGCTTCTATCTCAGCCGGGTCCTTGGGCACACCCTTCGACAGCACTTCATTGCCATCGCGGGTAATCAGTACATCGTCCTCAATACGTATACCAATATTCCACCAACGTTTGTGTACACCCTTGCTGCCGGCGGAAATATAAAGACCGGGCTCTACAGTAGTTACCATATTCGGTTCCAGCAAGCGCCAGGTATCGTCCAGTTTGTAATCACCAACGTCGTGCACATCCATACCCAGCCAATGGCCGGTACGATGCATATAGAATCGTTTATATTCTTCCTTCTCGATCAGGCCATCGACATCGCCCTTTAACAGGCCAAGTTCAACCAAACCTTCCGTCAACACCCGCAAAGCGGCCTCATGCGGATTATTCCAGTGATTACCGGGCTTAACCTGCTCAATAACGGCCAGTTGTGCCGCCAGTACCAGTTCATAAATTGCCTTCTGTTCACCACTAAAACGACCGTTTACCGGGAAGGTACGGCTGATATCTGCGGCATAGCCATCGATTTCGGCACCGGCATCAATCAATAACAAATCGCCGTCGACGAGTTGTGCACTGTTCTCGATGTAGTGCAGAATACAGGCATTGGCGCCGCCTGCGACTATAGGCGGGTAGGCCGGGAAAACACTACCCCCCTTCTTGAATTCGTACTGTAATTCGGCCTCGACCTCATACTCGTACATACCCGGACGTGTCACTTGCATGGCCCGCATGTGCGCCCGGGTCGATATCCTGGCCGCCCGTTTCATAAGCCGCACTTCTTCCGGGCGCTTGAACAAACGCATTTCATGGAGAATATGACTGAAGTCAACAAATTCTCCCGGGGCGTTGACCCCGGCCCGTGACTTGTTGCGAACCTCGTTCACCCAGGCCATCAACCTGCTGTCAAAATCCGGGAAGCGTCCCATGATGCAAAATAC
>CAJVXG010000012.1 GCA_913009215.1 uncultured Gammaproteobacteria bacterium
CCCGGCATGGAGCTGGTAACGTCGCCTTCTTTTTGCGCCTTGGGTCGACGTGACCCCGATGAAGGCGCGGTGCTGCCGGCATCACCACCGACCACGGTCTCAGCCAGGGTCTCCACCAGGATTTCTTCCGGCACCCCATCGACTATGACGTAAAAAGGGCGTTGTTCTTCAGCCTGGTGTCCCACGCCTTTAACGCGAATATGGTAGGTCTCGCCATGCATGGTGATATTAAATTCCGACGGCGTATTTTGCCTGGCGCTGGCACCGCCCTCGGAGGCAGGCAACAAGGCCTCAGGCGCCAGGGTTCCGGAGGCGCGTTCCTCAAGGTACTTGCGGCCGACATCCGGGAACATGGCATAGGTCAGCAGGTCTTCTTCCGAAGTGGCCAGTTTACCGATATCCTGGCGCAATTGTTCCAGTTCCGGCTCCAGCAAATCGGCCGGACGGCAGTCAATAGGTTTCTGGCTGCCGATAGCTTTGCTGCGTACGGCCTGATTGATTCCACCGGGGGCTTGCCCGTAGTAACCCTTCAGGTACAGCTTCACTTCATTGGTGATGCTCTTGTAGCGTTCACCTGTTATCACGTTCAGTACCGCCTGGGTACCCACGATTTGCGAGGTCGGAGTCACCAATGGTGGGAAGCCCAGGTCTTCGCGCACCCGGGGTATCTCGGTCAAAACCTCGTTCATGCGGTTTAAGGCCCCTTGTTCTTTCAGTTGATGGGACAGATTGGAGATCATGCCGCCCGGTACCTGGCTCACGGCCACACGGGTGTCGATGCCGGTAAATTCGCTCTCGAACTGATGATACTTTTTGCGCACTTCGAGAAAGTAAAAACCGATCTCCTCGAGCAGGGCCAGGTCCAGCCCGGCGTTGTGGGGCGTATCCTGAAAAGCCACCACCATGCTCTCGGTAGGGGAGTGGCTGGTGCCCCAGGACAGGGCGCTGATGGCGGTATCGACATGACGAGCACCATTCTTAACGGCCTCGTACATGCAGATATTGGCGATACCGACCGTGGTATGGGAATGGAACGACAATGGCAATTTCACTGCCCTGGTCAATGCGGAAAAAAGCTCAGCGGTCCGTAGCGGGGTTAACAGGCCCGCCATGTCTTTGATGCAGAGGCTGTGACAACCCATCTTTTCCAGTTCCCTGGCCTGTTTGATAAAATGTTCGATGGTATGTACCGGGCTTACGGTATAACAAATAGCGCCCTGGGCGTGTTTGCCCGATTTGACCACGGCATCAATAGACGTTTTCAGGTTGCGCAGGTCGTTCATGGCATCAAAGATACGAAACACATCCACACCGTTCTTTGCCGCCTTGGCCACAAAGGCCCTGACCAGGTCATCCGAGTAGTGGCGATACCCCAGCAGATTCTGACCGCGCAGTAACATCTGAATCGGTGTGTTCGGTAAAGCCGCTTTGAGCAGGCGCAGACGTTCCCAGGGATCCTCTTTCAGGAAGCGTACGCAGGCGTCAAAGGTAGCGCCGCCCCAGGCCTCCAGTGACCAGAAACCAACCTGATCCAGCTTGTCGCAGATCGGCAACATGTCTTCCGTGCGCATGCGTGTTGCCAGCAGTGACTGATGGGCATCACGTAAAGTCAGATCAGTAATAAAAACTTTGTCAGATACGGTCATATATTGTTTTCCAGGAATGCTTTTTATTTATACGCCATGATACGCAACAATGGCCGCGGCAATGGCCGCAGCCAGGTCCGCAGGCGGTCTTCGTATGGAATAGTTTATCAGTTCCGGGTGGCTCTCCACGAATCCGGTATCAAATTTAGCGGCACGAAAGTCCGGAGATTTCAGTATTTCAAGGTGAAACGGTTTGGTGGTCTTGACACCATAGAGACCGACATCGAGCAAGGCACGCCTTGAGCGATTGATGAGTTGCTCCCAGGTCAGCGCCCAGACGACCAGTTTGGCGCACATGGAATCGTAGTGCGGAGGAAAATTATAACCGGTATAAATGGCCGCGTCGGTACGTACCCCGGGGCCGCCCGCAGAGTAGTAGCGGGTAATCCGGCCAAAATTGGGCAGGAAGTCGTTCTTGGGGTCCTCGGCGTTGATACGAAACTGTATGGCATAACCGCGCAAAACAATTTCTTTTTGTTTGTAAGAGATGATTTCACCACTGGCAATACGAATTTGTTCCTGGACGATGTCGATACCGGTAATGGCCTCCGAGATGGTGTGCTCTACCTGCAAACGGGTATTCATTTCCATAAAGTAGAATTCGTTTTTGGCGTCCATCAGGAATTCAACCGTGCCGGCATTTTCATAGGCTACAGCCCTGGCGGCACGCACCGCCAGTTTGCAGACGTGATCACGCTGTTTCTTGCTGAGTTGTGGGGAGGGTGCGATCTCCACCAGCTTCTGGTGCCGGCGCTGAATAGAGCAATCGCGTTCAAATAAATGCACTACATTGCCTTTGCTGTCTCCAAGAATCTGTACTTCTATGTGTTTTGGATTAATAACAAACTTTTCCAGAAACACCTCGGCCCGGCCAAAGGCCTTGGTGGCCTCTGAGACCACGCGCTCGTAATTCTGGCGCAGTTCCTGGGCATCATCACAGCGCCGTATGCCGCGCCCACCACCACCGGAGGTGGCCTTGAGCATAATCGGGTAACCGATTTTTGCGGCGACAGACAGGGCCTCGTCCAGATCCTTGAGATTATCTTCCGTACCAGGAATCACCGGCACACCGGCGGTGATCATGGCCTGGCGCGCCTGGGTTTTATCGCCCATACGTGCGAGCACTTCAGCAGAGGGGCCAATAAAGGTGATGCCACGACGGACACAAATTTCGGCCAGCAGGGGGTTTTCAGACAGAAACCCATATCCTGGATGCAGGGCGTCACAACCGGAGGCAACGGCAATATTAACGATACGGTGCGCGTTCAAATAGCCACCCACCGGATCCGGGCCCAGATTGTAGGCCTCATTGGCCTTTTTCACATGCAACGAGTGACGATCGGCATCAGAGTAAATAGCCACAGATTTGATGCCCATTTCGGCACAGGCGCGGACGATGCGGACGGCAATTTCGCCTCTATTTGCTATCAGAATCTTTTTTATCAAAATGGCTCCCGAATCGGTGTTGGGGACATCCCCTGGGTCCCGGACAAGCCGGCCCTGCTTTTTACGGAAAAGGGGGGCAGGGTGTCAACCTGAAACAGGGGAAAATCCCGAGATTCCGGTATTTTGACACAATATACCCGGAAAGATATGATGCGCGCCTTATGTCGGGCCGGATACCAGCACATATCGACCCATTTCGCTTTGCCGACCTGGGTAACAGGCTCAGTGGGACTATCCCGATTACTGAACTGAGCAGGCTGTGCCAGGTCTGTAACAAGGCCAACAGTACGCTGGAACTGGACATGTCATTCAGCAAGGGTGATGGGCCTGCCATTATGCAGGGCAATATCAGCGGTAATTTGATGCTGGCTTGCCAACGTTGTCTGGAACCCATGAGGCATGATATAGACCTGGGAAGCAGGTTTTATTTTTCACGCCCCGGGTTACGGCATAATGGTATTGATGATGTTGATGTTATTGTCGTTGAGGGCGAACTGGATTTGTATGCCTTGATCGAGGATGAGGTGTTGCTGTCCTTGCCCATGATTATAATGCATGCTGCCAGGGAGTGTCCGGCCGCCGCATTGATGGCAGAAAAAGATGAGGCAAAACTGCAGAAACAGAACCCGTTTGCAGTTTTGAAGAACTAGTTTATAAACGGGCCTGAAAGTGTGGGGAAACCCATAGACTTATTGAAGAGGAAATTACCATGGCTGTTCAAAAGAACAAAAAGAGTCCTTCGCGTCGCAACATGCGTCGGTCACACGATGCCTTAAGTGGCCCGGACTTATCTATTGATAAAACCAGTGGCGAAACCCATCGGCGTCATCATGTCAGTGCCGATGGCTTTTATCGTGGCAAGAAGGTTATTGAGAACACGGCAGAGTAACGCCACTGTTTCCCCGTTGATTGAGGACTGATCCGGTGACCGCTACGATTGCCCTGGATGCAATGGGTGGTGATCACGGGGTGCGTGTTACCGTGCCTGCCGCCATTTCCATGCTGCGCAAGGAGCCTGAGCTCAAGCTCATCCTGGTCGGTGATCAACCACAGATTCGGGACGCGTTAGAGGCTCGTGGCGCCAGTGAAAACGAACGTCTTTCGATATTTCATGCCTCCCAGGTGGTCGGCATGGACGAACACCCAGCACAAGCCTTACGCAGAAAAAAAGACTCTTCCATGCGGGTAGCTATCAACCTGGTGAAGGAAGGCAGCGCGGAGGGTTGTGTTAGCGCCGGTAATACCGGCGCCCTGATGGCGACCGCCCGCTTTGTCCTGAAGACCTTGCCCGGCATTGGCCGTCCCGCCATATGTACCACTCTGCCTACCATGCACGACCATGTCCATATCCTGGATCTCGGGGCCAATGTCGATTGCACACCGGAACAATTATTTCAGTTTGCCTTAATGGGTTCCATCCTGGTGCAGACGGTAGAGCAAAAAGAAAATCCTACTATTGGCCTGCTGAATATTGGAGAAGAGGACATCAAGGGTAACAGCACGGTTAAAAAAGCGGCGGAACTGCTAAGAGACAGCAGTTTAAATTATATCGGATATATTGAAGGCGATGAAATATATACTGGTGACTACGATGTCGTGGTCTGCGATGGTTTTGTTGGTAATGTGGCGCTGAAAACCAGCGAAGGTTTGGTACAAATGATCACGCATTTTCTGCGCCAGGAATTCAAACGCAATATTTTCCGGAAATTGACCGCCCTTGCGGCATTACCGGCATTAAAAGCCTTTCGACGCCGGCTGGATCCCCGTCGCTATAACGGCGCCAGTCTGGTGGGCCTGAACGGTATCGTTATCAAGAGTCACGGTGGCGCCGACCGGCTGGCGTTTGAGTATGCTATTTATGAGGCCATGCATGAGATCAAGAAACAGTTGCCCACTCAAATCAGTGCACAACTGACACCCGCCGCTAACCAGAAGGCGATGTCGTAATGTACGCGCGTATCACAGGTACTGGTGGCTATTTGCCGGAAAAGGTGCTGACCAACAAGGAGCTGGAAAAGATGGTCGACACCACTGATGACTGGATAGTCAGCCGCACCGGTATTCGTGAGCGCCATATTGCGGCCGATAATGAAACCACCAGCAGTCTGGCTGAGGCCGCGGCCAGGGAGGCCATTGCTGCGGCAAACCTGACACCTGCTGATATTGATCTTATCATCGTTGCTACCACAACCCCGGATCAGGTATTCCCGAGTACGGCCTGCCTGTTGCAAGACCGTCTTGATATCCACGGTTGTCCGGCATTTGATGTGCAGGCAGTCTGTACCGGCTTTGTTTACGCCATGGCTATTGCCGAGAAATTTATTCGCACGGAAACCGCGCGGCATGCCCTGGTTGTCGGTGCCGAGACCTTGTCCCGGATTACAGACTGGAGCGATCGCGGGACCTGTGTCTTGTTCGGTGATGGTGCCGGCGCCATCGTACTGTCAGCGTCTGATGAGCCGGGCATAATATCCACACACCTGCATGCCGACGGCAAATTCAAGGATTTGCTCAAAGTACCGGCAGGTATTTCGCAGGGCTACGACAAGGTTAGAAAGAGCGAGGCCTTCATGCACATGAAAGGCAGCGATGTATTCAAGGTGGCCGTGAATACCCTGGGACGTATTGTTGATGAAACCCTGGAGGCCAACAAGCTGCAAAAAACGGATATTCAATGGCTGGTGCCGCACCAGGCCAATACACGAATTATCCTGGCTACGGCAAAAAAACTGGGTATGTCCATGGACCAGGTCGTGGTTACGGTGGATAAGCATGGCAATACCTCCGCCGCATCCGTCCCCCTGGCGCTGGATGTTGCGGTTCGTGATGGTCGTATACAGCGTGGGGACAAGATACTGCTTGAGGCCTTTGGTGGAGGTTTTACCTGGGGCGCGGTGTTGGCAAATTACTGAGAATCGATTTGTATCGAATAGCTTAATTTTGAAGGAAGAGTAATGTCGCTAGCGTTTGTATTTCCTGGTCAAGGTTCACAGTCTGTCGGTATGCTGGGCGATCTGGCACAGCAATATAGTGTGGTTAAAGACACCTTTATGGAGGCTGCTGATGCCTTATCAGTACCGTTATGGGATATTGTTTGTAATGGACCTGAAGAGCAATTAAACCAGACACAAACGACACAACCCGCCATGTTGGCTGCCGGCGTGGCGGTATGGCGGGTATGGCAGCAACGGGGTGGCGCCAAACCCGAGCTCATGGCCGGACACAGCCTCGGTGAATACACCGCTTTGGTATGTGCCGATGCACTTGGCTTTGTGGATGCGGTAAAACTGGTTGCCGATAGAGCACGTTTTATGCAGGAGGCCGTACCCGTAGGGCAGGGCACCATGGCCGCCATTATTGGTCTCGAAGATGATGCGGTACAAACATTATGTAAAGACAATGCCCAGTCCCAGGTGCTGGAGCCGGTCAATTTTAATTCGCCCGGTCAGGTCGTTATTGCCGGGAACAGCGAGGCAGTCAATCGCGCCGTGGAAAATGCCAGGGCTGCCGGGGCCAAACGCGCGCTTTTGTTGCCGGTGAGCGTGCCGTCCCATTGTGCGCTAATGCAACCGGCCGCGGAAAAAATGGCACAACGACTCCAGGATGTAGCCATACAAGCGCCTACAATACCGGTGATCCATAATAGTCACGTTAAATCAGAAGCGGAAGCCGATGCCATACGCAGTGCGTTGGTACAGCAGATCAAGGCGCCGGTGCGTTGGGCAGGGACTATACAGGCCATGGCGGCTATGGGCGTGGATTTTGTGATTGAAGCAGGGCCGGGCAAGGTGCTGTCCGGTCTCAACAGGCGTATCGATAAACAGCTGAAAACACAGCCGGTCTTTGATACCAAAACGCTTGAGCAAGGTCTTGAACAGCTCGTTACCAGCTAAACAAATCATTCAGGAGTTCAACAGTGTTGGAAAATGAAATTGCATTGGTTACCGGGGCAAGTCGCGGTATTGGTCAGTCTATTGCCGTGGCGCTGGGACAGGCCGGGGCCGTGGTCATAGCAACCGCAACTTCAAGTAATGGTGCAGGAAATATTACTAAGTATTTGAATGAAAACAATATTAAAGGTCAAGGTATGGTGCTGGACGTGACCGATGCCGATAGTGTGGACGCCTTATTGAAATCCATCAAAGACGTCTTTTCTGCCCCCAGCATCCTGGTCAATAATGCCGGCATTACTCGCGATAACCTGTTGATACGTATGAAGGATGAAGAATGGGACGACATCATGGAAACCAATCTGAAATCGCTGTTTCGGCTCAGTAAAGCCTGTCTACGCGCCATGACCAAGGCCCGTAAGGGCCGTATTATCAATATCAGCTCTGTGGTGGGCAATACCGGAAACCCGGGGCAAGTGAACTATGCGGCGGCAAAAGCAGGCGTTATCGGCTTTACCAAGTCATTGGCGCGAGAGCTTGGCTCCCGGAATATAACGGTTAATGCCGTAGCCCCCGGTTTTATCGACACCGACATGACCAGGGCGCTGCCGGACGAGCAAAAACAGGCCTTATTAGCGCAAATTCCATTAGGACGCCTTGGTACGGTGGAAGAGGTCGCTGGGGCAGTGGTATTTCTGGCACAGCCCTCCAACGGATATATCACCGGCAGCACCATCCACGTCAATGGTGGCATGTACATGAATTAAGCCCGAAAAACCCCTGTCTCTAGACACATGACAGACAAGTATGTTAACTATGCGCCCACGCGAGACCTGATTTCGCTTTATATCTGGAGGAAATGAAAACCATGAGTAGTGTAGACGAACGCGTCACAAAAATTGTTGTTGAACAACTCAGCGTGGACGAAGGTGAAGTAAAGAACGAGTCCGCGTTTGTTGACGATCTCGGTGCCGATTCTCTGGACACTGTAGAACTGGTGATGGCTCTCGAGGAAGAATTCGATTGTGAAATTCCAGACGAAGAAGCAGAAAAAATTACTACCGTGCAACAAGCCATAGACTACGTCAACTCCAAGCTGGGCTAAATCGCATCTTTGTAGCCATCGCAGGCTGTAATTGCACTTTCAGTTACGGTAACTGTGATGGTACAACAATAATCTATCTGGCCTAATTTAGAGGGTTCCCCGTTGAGCAAACGACGTGTTGTTATTACCGGTTTGGGTATTGTGTCGCCGCTCGGAATTGGTATCGACACCAACTGGGAAAGGGTCTCCAATGGTGCAAGTGGTATCGGTACTATTACCCATTTCGATGCCAGTGACTATGCTTCCTCCATCGCCGGTGAAGTCGACAATTTTGATCCCGCCGAGTTTATGGACGCCAAGCTGGCGCGCAAGATGGATCGCTTCATTCAATTGGGTATGGCCGCCGGTATCATGGCGTTTCAGGACAGTGGTCTGGAAGTAAACGACAACAATGCCGAGCGTATTGGTGTCCACATCGGATCCGGTATTGGTGGTGTCGGCACCATCGAAAAAACCATGATAACGATCCATGAGAAAGGACCAAGACGCGTTTCTCCCTTTTATGTACCGATGACCATCATTAATATGATTTCCGGTGATCTTTCCGTGCTGCTGGGTCTGAAAGGACCAAACCTGGCCATGGTTTCGGCATGTTCAACAGCAACCCACGCCATTGGTGATGCCGGTCGCTTGATCGAATACGGGGATGCCGATGTTATGATTGCCGGTGGCGCCGAAGCGGCCATCACACCGACCAGTGTTGCCGGTTTTGGTAACGCCAAGGCGCTCAGCAAAAATAACGGTAACCCGGAAGCCGCCAGTCGGCCCTGGGATGCCGACCGTGATGGCTTTGTGTTAGGCGAGGGTGCTGGTGTAGTGGTGCTGGAGGAACTGGAGCATGCCAAAAAACGTGGAGCCAAAATTTATGCGGAATTGGCAGGATTTGGATTAAGTGGTGATGCCTATCATATGACCAGCCCACCCGAAAGCGGGGAGGGTGCGGCGCGCTGTATGAACAACGCCCTGCGTAATGCCGGTATCAATGCCGACAGCGTGGACTATATCAACGCCCACGGCACCTCTACGCCACTCGGTGACAAGGCCGAGACCATGGCCATCAAATCTTCATTTGCTGACCACGCAAAAAAACTGGCCGTCAGTTCCACCAAATCCATGACGGGACATTTACTGGGTGCGGCCGGTGGTGTCGAGGCCATCTATACAATTTTGGCGATCGACAAACAAGTGATACCTCCCACCATCAATCTCGACAAACCGGACCCCGAGTGCGATCTGGATTATGTACCAAACACAGCTCGTGAGACCAGCATCAAGGTTGCCCTTTCAAACTCTTTTGGTTTTGGAGGCACTAACGGTACCCTGGTCATGCGTAAACTGGACGGCTAGAAATACCAGGCCGACCATGGCCCAATATTATCAACAAGAACTGGGTAATATTCCTGATTTCCTCAAGCTCCACCGCCTGAATCCGCATCGTTACCCTTTTCTTCTGGAAAGCGTAGCGTATGGCACGGCACAGGCCCGCTACGATATTTTATTTGCCTTCCCGGGCGATACCCTGGTTCTGGACAACAAAGAACAACTCTACTGGAAAAATAGTAAACTTCCTGATAAGGATTTTCTGCATGCATTGGATCAATGCTGGGTTGATGAAAAAACGGGTCTGATGACTCCCCCCCGGTCAAAAGACAGCCTGCCTTTTTCCGGCGGCTGGTTTGTATTCCTGGCCTATGAAATGGCGCAGCAGGTGGAACCCAGCCTGGGAATCATATCGCAAAAGAACAGGCTTCCCCTGGCACAGGCAACACGGATACCGTTAGCTTTGATACTCGATCACTCATGTAACCGTTGCTTTGTGGTATGTGAGATCGATAAAAGAGAACATATAGAACAAGTTAAGGATGATATCTCAGGCCTTCAGACTGTTGATGACATTGATGACAGTTTGTCCCTGAAGACATGTGACGAAGAAGAACCCGCGCAATACCTGAAGGCCGTCAATAAGATTAAAGAGTACATAAAAGATGGTGATGTCTTCCAGGTCAATATCTCCCGATCCTGGGATATCCAGTTGGAACAACATGTATCTCCTGCCTTTTTGTATGAAAAATTAAAGCAAACCAACCCATCCCCCTTTGCCGGCCTCATGCGCCTTAATGATCGGCAGGCTATTATCAGTTCGTCGCCGGAGCGCCTGTTGCAACGTAAGGGCAATATGATATGCACTCGCCCGATAGCCGGTACGCACCCCAGAAGTACAGATAAAAAACAGGACAGGGATTGGTCTGAGGAGTTGTTGAGGCATCCCAAAGAGCGCGCTGAACACGTTATGTTAATCGATCTGGAGCGCAATGATCTGGGCCGTGTATGCAAACCGGGCAGTGTAAAAATACGGGAGTGTATGGCCCTGGAATCCTACCGCCATGTGCACCATATAGTTTCCGAGGTCTGTGGGGAATCTTTGGCCGATATCACACCGGGTGCGATACTCAAGGCCCTGTTTCCGGGCGGCACCATTACAGGTTGCCCCAAGGTCAGGACCATGGAAATTATTGCGGAGCTGGAGACGACACCCCGAGAGGCCTATACCGGCTCTATGGGTTTTATCAATCACGATGGAGACATGGATTTTAATATCCTTATTCGCAGTATGATTATGGACAATAATAATGTTGTTTTGCGCGCTGGAGCAGGTATTGTTGCTGACTCCGATCCTGAGCGCGAACTCAATGAAACGCGAGCCAAGGCCAAGGGCCTGCTGGCTTGTTTTGAAGGTTTATGAACAACAGAGTCCTGGTGAATGGCAAGGAACAGGATCACGTAGCAGTTTATGATCGGGGACTGCAATTTGGTGATGGTGTGTTTGAAACCATCGCTATCGATCATGGAAAACCATTATTATGGAACCAGCACATGGAACGCCTGCTCCATGGTTGCCACACTTTAAAAATCCAGTTTAATGACGCTTCATTACTGCAAGACGAAGTAGAACGATTAATAAAATCGGCTAACAACGCAGTCATAAAAATAATCATTACCCGGGGCAGCATGGGGCGCGGCTATGCCATTCAGGGTGGTGTATACCCAAGCCGCATTCTCATGCTCACGGCATGGCCTGACTACCCAGCAGATTATTATCAAAATGGTGTTGATTTGTGTTTGTGTCACACACCGTTGAGTAAACAGCCTGCCTTAACCGGAATTAAACACCTCAACCGATTGGAGCAAGTCCTGGCTCGTGCCGAATGGGACACAGAATACCAGGAAGGTCTGATGTGCGATGAGCAAGGGTGTGTTATCGAGGGCACGATGAGCAATGTGTTTCTGGTAAAAGGAAGCGGTCTACTGACGCCAACAATTGATCAATGCGGCGTTAACGGCATCATGCGCCAGCAGGTGATAGAATATGCCAAAAAAAAGGACATCCCGTGTCAGGAAACCCGAATCCCTATTACCATGATGCAACAGGCCGATGCAGTGCTTCTAACCAATAGCCTGATTGGTATATGGTCTGTTCGCAAGTTTGAGAAACATCTATATACTGGATCCAAGATTATTAAAACCTTACAAGAATTACTCGGGCATGCCTATCCAAAGCCGTAAATTATTCCGAACACTGGCAATTATTTTCTTGGTAGTTGCCTTTATCCCGATCACATATGTGTATTGGCTTCTGAATCAACCTCTTTCAAAGAAAGAATTCACCTTCACTATCAGTAAGGGCCAAACTTTATCGGCTTTGGCAAACAAGCTGAAAAAGCAAGGCCTATTGCAAAGTCGTGTACCGTTTGTACTCTTGGCAAAAATCAAGAGGCAGACAAGAAATATCAAGATCGGCGAATATCGCCTGAAGGCAGGAAGTAGCACATCGCAATTACTGGAACAAATCATCAGCGGCAAAGTTATCCAGTACAAAGTCGTCCTGATTGAGGGCTGGAACTTTAAAGAGTACATGGCAGCGTTACATAAATCACCAAAGCTTAAGGGCACACTGAAAGGAAAATCACGCAAGGAGATTATGCGGGCCATTGGATATCCCGGTCTGCATCCGGAGGGTCGATTCTTCCCGGATACCTATCAGTTCACCAGGGGCATGGATGACGTTGCGATACTGAAACAGGCTTACCGAAAAATGAAAGCCAGTCTGGACGAATTGTGGCCTGGCCGCGATCCTGGTATTCCAATCAAGACCCCTTATGATGCATTAATTCTGGCTTCCATTATTGAAAAAGAGACCGGAAGGGCGAGCGAGCGTCGTACTATTTCTGCCGTATTTATTAATCGATTGCGCATCGGTATGCGTTTACAGACAGATCCAACGGTGATTTATGGGATGGGGAAAAAATATGATGGTAATATTCGACTCAAGGATTTGCGTACGGACACCCCATACAATACCTATACTCGTTACGGTTTGCCGCCAACACCAATCGCAATGCCCAGCCGGGAAAGTATCTATGCGGCCTTACACCCCAGCGACAGCAAAGCAATTTATTTTGTCGGTCGAGGCGATGGCAGTCATCAATTTTCCAGAACGTTGCGGGAACACAACAAGGCGGTTATTAAATATCAATTAGGTGGAAGGCCCAGGTCTTGGCCATCCCACTCGGGAAAGAAACGCAAGTGATGTCAGGAAGCAACGGATTATTTATAACGCTTGAAGGTGGAGAAGGCGCCGGCAAAACGACGCACACCCCTTTTATCAAATCGCTGCTGGAACAAGCCGGTCGTACGGTTTGTATGACAAGGGAGCCAGGAGGTACGGTATTAGGGGATGCTATTAGAGAATTGGTGTTATCACACACGGATATGGCTATGACCGCCGACAGTGAATTATTACTAATGTTTGCCGCACGCGCAGAACATTTGTACCAAATCATACGACCGGCCCTGCAACGAGGCGAGGTCGTTCTCTGTGATCGATTTACTGATGCGACCTATGCCTACCAGGGAGGAGGGCGAGGTATCGAAATAGAGCGAATCAGGGTATTGGAACAGTGGGTCCAGGGGGATCAAAGACCCGATCTGACCTTATTATTTGACGTACCTGTTGAGGTAGGTATAGAACGAGCAAAAGGACGCGGGGTCCTGGATCGTTTTGAACAGGAATCACGTGATTTTTTTGAACGTGTGCGGCAGTCCTACCTGCAAATAGCAAAAAACGATAGCAAAAGATGTAAAGTAATCGATGCATCCGGTGATATTGTTTCCGTAGAAGCACAGATCAGTAGACTTTTTGAGGCATGGCTATAACCATGAAAGCAACACTCTATCCCTGGTTGCAGGAAACATGGCAACGTACACAGAAAGATAAAGACCGTATGCCGCATGCGTTGTTGTTATCGGGGGCATATGGTCTTGGTAAATACCGGTTCGCCAGCTTGTTAGCACAATCCATACTGTGTAATGAAACAGACCAGTATGGATTTGCCTGTGGCCGCTGCAAGAACTGCCAACTTTTTGCTGCGCAATCGCACCCGGACTTCCAGTTGATTAGCCCGGAAGAAAAGGGCAAGGCTATTATCGTTGACCAGATTCGCGCATGGATTAATACAGTGACCCTGCGCCCCCACATTGCTGCTATGAAGGCCACGGTTATCCATCCCGCCGATGCCATGAACCACAATGCGGCCAACTGTTTGTTGAAGATGCTGGAAGAGCCACCGCTGGGTAATGTACTGATCCTGGTAGGCCATCAACCGGAACGATTACCGACCACAGTCCGGAGCCGATGTCGCTGGATCAAGCTGCCAATACCGAACAGGCAGATGGCTCTCGAATGGTTGCAGAAAACATTGCCCTCCGGGCAGGCAGAGATCCTGCTACAGCAAGCTCATGGCGCACCCTTGTATGCACAGCAATTGCACGAAGACGAATTTATGCAACACCGGGATCTTTTACTTGGTGATTTGGAGGACATCGCCAGACAACAAAAAAGCCCGGTGGTTTGTGCTGATCATTGGCAGAAAATTGGAGCTTTGCGGTCTATACGGTGGTTTCAGGGACTGCTTGCCGATATGGTCAAATTTACAACTACTGGTGACAGTGCCTGGCTGGTGAATCCGGACATGGCAACGCGTTTGCATGCTTTGTCAAAAGGGTTACACTTGAAAGAGTTGTTTCAGTTATCAGAAAAAATTGCAGAAACAGGAAAGTTGTTAAATACACCGCTGGATGAGCGATTATTGCTTGAAGACAGCTTGATTTGCTGGTTACGATTGTATCGTAACCAGCGTTAGGATTTAGGGCCTGTAAGAGTATGGTGCAACCAATTAAACCCAAGGGAAAACCTGGCGGCGCAAGACCGGGGGTGTTGTCCTTGTCCATCAGGGACAAAAATGCCCTGTATGCGGCCTACATGCCATACGTCAAAGGTGGCGGTATATTTGTCCCCAGCAATAGACCTTACAAGCTTGGCGACGAAGTTTTTATGTTGCTGACACTAATGGAACATAAGGAAAAAATACCGGTCGCAGGGCATGTGGTCTGGATTACTCCTGCCGGTGCACAAGGTAGCAGAACCGCAGGTGTAGGCATCCAGTTCAGCGAAAAGGATTCCGGTGTGGCGCGTAACAAAATAGAGACCATATTGGCCGGACATTTGAATTCCGAACGGCCCACACACACAATGTAATCTGTGACCGAACTCGTCGACTCCCATTGTCATATTAATTTTGAACCACTGGGCGCTGATCTGGCCCGGGTTCTGGCCGACGCAGAAAAACAGCAAGTGACCCATATGCTTTGTGTGTCGGTGAATCTTGAAGATTACCCGCAGGTGCATAAACTGGCCAATGATTACCCGCATATCTTTGCCTCGGTTGGAGTGCATCCCAACGAGCAGGAAGGTCACGATCCCACTGTTGAGGAGTTATTAAAGCTGGCCGAAGACGACCAGGTAGTTGCGATTGGCGAGACCGGGCTGGACTATTTTCGATCTACCGGAGACATGACATGGCAACAGCAACGCTTTCGTAACCATATTCGAGCGGCTCGAGAAATTGGAAAACCCCTGATCATTCACAATCGCGATGCCATAGCAGACACCCTGGAGATTCTGCAGGATGAACGGGCTGAGGAGGTCGGTGGCGTTATGCATTGTTTTGTCGATGATTGGGATACCGCGCAAAAGGCGATGGATCTTAATTTCTACATCTCATTCTCGGGTATCGTTACCTTCAAGAGCGCGCAAGAACTCAAGGATGTGGCCAAAAAGGTACCGCTGGAGCGCATGCTGGTGGAAACAGATGCCCCCTATCTGGCCCCTGTGCCATTTAGAGGAAAGACCAATGAGCCGGCCTATGTATATTATGTAGCCGAATGCCTGGCTGAGCTTCGTGAGCAGGACTTTGCTGAATTCACACAGACAACCACAGAGAATTTTTTCACGCTTTTCCGGCATGCAAGGCGTGCAAAATAGAAATCGCGACTATAATCGGCTTATAAACAACCAAAAAATGCACTCTACGGGGTAAAACAATGAATAGATACAGCAAGTGGCTAGCAGGCTTTTTTGCTTGTGTAATGGTGGTTTTATTGGCTGCATGCAGTAAAAGCCCGGAAACCATGTGTCGGGAAGCGGCTGACAAGATTGCAGAATTAAAGGTCAAGGAAAGCATGGGCAAATCTGTGAGTGAGGCCCTGATTTCACGCGCCGCCGATAGCCTGAAAAATAACACCAGCCTGATGAAACAATGCGCTGCAAGCGCAACTAAACAAAAACACAAATGCGTTTTGCTTTCTGATTCAATTTTCCAGGCCAGAACGGCATGTGATTGGAAGTGGGTGCAATATACAGGTACTTGAAGCTTAAGAGCATATTCGAAGTACTTGTTTTATAAGAAAAACCCCGAGTTAGACAGAAGAAAAATAAATTCGAGCCAGCGATGTCGATGGTTCTCAATGCGGGCTGGTACGAGCAGGGAATTATGAAGAATAGGAAGGCTTATGGTTGTATAGCTGAATGGCATTCAATTTAACATAATATACATTATGCGAATATATATTTTATTTGAACCTGGCGCTAGAATACGACGACTGTATAAATAATAATTAACTAACATTTCACCCCGGGAGATTTTTCATGAAGAAATTCCTCA
>CAJVXG010000013.1 GCA_913009215.1 uncultured Gammaproteobacteria bacterium
CTGCAGACTGGCGAGCAAGTCGAGATTTTGACTGTGAAGCAGGGCGAACCCAGTCTTGACTGGCTGAATACCCATTTGGGTTATATCAAAACACCCAGGGCCAGGAGCTGCATACGTCACTGGTTTCGTCAGCAGGACTTTGAGCAGAACGTTTCCCTGGGTCGCGAGATTCTTGAAAGGGAGCTACAGCGTGTCGGTCTTCACGATGTGAACCATGAAAAGCTGGCGCAAAAGCTGGACTACAGAAATGCCGAAGAATGTTATGCCGCATTAGGACGTAGTGAATTAAAGCCCATGCATATGATCAACGTGGCCTACCATTTGTCGAACCGGGAACAGCAACAACCCCCATTGTCACCTGCAGGTAGCAGGATGCGTGCGTCGGTACGTAGCGATACTGTTGATATCCATGGTGTTGGTAACCTGCTAACGCAGATAGCGCGTTGCTGTAAACCGGTGCCCGGTGATGCCATCATAGGCTATATCACAGTAGGCAAAGGTGTGACGGTTCATCGGCAGGACTGTCCGAATATTCTGAATCATAAAGAACGGGGAGATGAGCGGCTGATCGAAGTGCATTGGGGCCATGCGACGGAACAAACCTATCCGGTGGATATACAGATTATCGCCTATGATCGACAAGGATTGTTGCATGATATTACCGCGGTATTTGCCAATGACCGGATTAATGTCCTTGCCGCACAAACCAATACCGATAAACGCGAGCATGTTGCCAGTATGGTTCTGACCGTGGAAATATCGGATATTGATACCCTGAGTCAGGTATTAGGGAAGATCGAAATGTTGCCGAATATTATTCGCGTAAAACGGATAATAAACTAGCTGCTGGTCTGGGCATCAGCGGTACCGGCAGGAGAGTCTACCTGTTCTGACGATGGTTCAGCATCTGTTTCATCGAAGTTATAACGCGACAGGATGCTATCCATTTGTTCCACAGCTTTTTTCAGATCGTTATCATTTCCGGAAGATGTCTTGTTTCTGAGGGTGTCTATTGCTTCCTTGAGACCAGTAATGTCATTACCATAGTTTTTGGTAACTTCATTAATGCTGTCGCCCAGGCTCCCAAAATAGTCTCTTTTGCGTAGTGTGATTTTACCGCCAATAGTACCTGCCGCGAGGGCATCCAGAGTTTTGGTGCATTTATAGATGGGTCCGGCGACACGGTGAGAGTAGTAGATAACAACGAAATATAATAACCCGAAATTGCCGAGATAGAGCAATAGCAATAACCACCAATATCGTAGAAACAGTACGCCAATCACGCCCCATTGAGACATCGCCCCCTGGGCATAGATATCCTGGGTTTGGCTGTATTGACCCAGCATGTAGATATTGGCCCATACGACGAAAGGAGTTACGACAACAAATACCATTAACTCCAGCGAGAAACGGAGCTGAAATTTGCGATCTATCAGATATTGTTTGCGCAAGCGGACTCTCCCGATATCCATGTTCTAGTACTATATTATGTAGCACATAATTCTGGATACGACAGGTACCCGGGATGGTAATAGCCAGGGTTTATCTTATGCCATGATGCATATAGCGGATATTGCAGGGGGATGTTAAATTAACCCCGATTACAATATTGCAAAAAAATAATGAATTAATGATGACAGGACGGTGATTGTAATGCAACGATTATTGATGCAAACAGTTTTATTGGTCATGTGGTTGATACCGCTAGCCGTTATGGCGCGCGGTACCGAAGCAGCCAGGCCTACCGAGATCAAGTGGCATGGACATGCTGCTTTTGAAATTCGGACCCCGGAAGGGAATGTGTTGTTGATTGACCCCTGGCTCAATAATCCCAGGAACCCCAATGCCAAAGATTGGACCGACCCGGTGAAAGGACTGACAAGAGTTGATTATATTTTATTGACGCACGGGCATTTTGATCATATCGGTGATGCGGTCAAAATTGCAGGCAGTACCGGGGCACGATTGGTGGCGACACCGGAGTTGGGCACGAATATGGCCAAGATCAACGGCTACCCGCGAAAGCAAATGGGCTTCGATACCCTGATGAATATTGGCGGCACCATTAAATTGGCGGAAGGAGAAATTACAATTTCGATGACGGCCGCCGTGCATTCCAGTGGCATGCCCAACCCCAAGGCGGGACCGAATGCGCCAGACGTAGTGTATGGCGGCAATCCGGTGGGATTTATTATCAAGATTCGGCGCGGACCAGTCATTTATCACACTGGGGATACGGCCTATTTTTCCGATATGCGCCTGATTGGCGGGCAATATCGGCCTGATCTGGCGCTAATTAATATTGGCGGCCATTTCGGTATGGAGCCGGTCGAAGCGGCCAGGGCGGCCCATGCCGTGCGCGCACGCTGGGTGGTACCACACCATTTTGGGACATTCCCGATTCTTACCGGGAATCCCGGAAAATTCCGTAACTTGTTGAGAAGAAAGGGAATACGATCGATTATTATGGTTCCTGGTGAGACCATCCGGTTCCAGGGCAAGAGACTGATGTTGCGTAAATAAGAAAATAAGGAAATACTTTTAAAAGCCTGGCGCTTTGGGTAACATAGGCGCCGCTTTGCAGGGGTCCCTGTTTAATATACATTATTTAGCAATATAGGGTGATTCACGATGGATAAAACCTATTACGATTCAATCGACAAAATGGAAAAGGCCGGTGTTGATGGCGAATACCTCAACGGCTGGGCTTCCGGTTATTTGCATAACCCGAAAAGGGAAGAACAACGTCTTAACGAGGCCTATGAGGCCGGTTATACGGACGGAGAAGAAAAAAACGCGGACAAATTCAAGAGCTGGGTTAAATAAACCGTAGTTCCTCTATAATCCGTTGCAAAAAAGCAGGCTTGAGCCTGCTTTTTTATTGTCTGTCCTAAGCACACACGGTAGAGTTAGAATTGGCGAGGCTCTTTTAAAGGGGTCAGACCCCTTTAAAAAGAACTCCGCAGCTGCTAGTATGAGCCATGCCTCGCAAACCCCGATTCTATCTTCCTAACGTCCCGGTCCACATCGTGCAACGGGGCCACAGTCGGGAACCGGTGTTCTTCGAAGACAGCGACTATCGCGCCTATATGGACTGGATGGGGGAGGCGGCGGAGCATTATAAATGTACCATCCACGCCTATGTATTAATGACCAATCATATCCATATACTGGTCACCCCTAAACACAAGGACAGTATCAGTCTAATGATGCAATTCATCGGCAGGCGCTATGTGCCCTATATCAACCACAGCTACGGCACCAGTGGCAGTATCTGGCAGGGCCGCTACAAATCCAGCCTGATCCAGGACGACCCGTATTTATTGACCTGTATGCGCTATATCGAACTCAATCCGGTACGGGCGGATATGGTGAACAGCCCCGCACAGTACCGCTGGAGCAGTTACCGCGCCAATGCCCAGGGCAAACCCGATACTCTGCTGACCTCACACCCTCTCTATACACAATTGGGCAGAAACCCACTAAAACGAAGGGAGGCCTATAAAGCCCTGTTCAAGGCCCACATAGACCAGCAGCAGCACGACCATATACAAAAGGCGTATCAAACCGGTACGCCTTTAGGTAATGATTATTTCCGTGAAAAAGTAGAACGTAAATTAAAATGCAAGGTTGGGCAGGACAGGCGGGGCAGACCTTCCAAGGGGGCTTGACCCCTTATGCTTCAATCAATCGTAATCGTGCAGTCGCAGTAACGGTTCGAACAAGTGGCGCATGCTATCCAGCGAATCCTTGATATTAAAGGCCATGATGTGTGAGAACAGGTCCAGCCGGAGAATGGCCTTGGCCCCGGTGTTGCTGTTGCTGGCCTCCTTGAGTCGTTTGGCCATGGCGTGATTCACGGTTTGCAGGTGCCGGTAAATATCAGCCAGACCCTGCAGTTCCAGATCCACTTCCTCGCCCTGCTTGTGGCGATAATATTGTGCCAGCAGGTACATGCTGCTGGCACGGAAGATGTCTTCGTCATCGCTGGCGATCGGTAGATGGAAATGCGCCATGGGCCGCAAACAGGACGTTCGTGGACAACTGCTGGTGGCCATGGTTAATCCGAGAATAGAGCTGATGGCCTTTTGTAACGGTGCAGCAATGATGTATTTGCGGGTCGGTGTTGTCACTTCCACCTGCGTTGATTCAAAAGAATCGATTTCACTACATTTGTTAATGAGATTGACCATGCTCAGCGCGGCAGGGCAGTGTGGATCGTTCTTGCTGTCCAGCGGACAATTGTCACACTTGTTGAAATCCAGTCTGGTCCATTCCGGTGGATTGCCGGGAGTGGCATTAACACCAATCATGGATTTCTCATCGAATTCGACCTTATGGTCTATTTTTTTGCCACTTTGCAGATGGATCAGGTAGCGTATGCTGGTTATCGGCATAGCGAGAAGCCCTTTTTATAATCATCCCCTATAAATGATTATGTAGTGTTTGTCAGGGCAAATGTCTAGTCGTACTACTTATAAAACAACTGGCGCATAGTTTTAACGGCATCGATTGAGAGCTCATGGATCACGATGCCGATACCATCGGCAGTCGTGTGAACTACCCTGGCGCTAAGCTGGATAGGTTCTATAGACTGCTGTGCGGGGGGCATAATAGTGACCTCAATAGTGCTGGCCGGGTCTGGTCGTATATCGGTTTCGAGAAAAAACCCCTCCAGACTGATATCTTGCGTAGTACAGTTTGTTACCGTTTTTGTCCCAGAATGAAGTTTTACTGTTAAAGATATTGGCTTGCGCAAACACCAACGTCGTTCCCTTTGCATAATATCCCCAGGCAAGATTTATAGTTTTTTATCGGTGCGGATCTTCTGCGATCCGCTGTATATCAACAAAACGAGTTTAACACCAAAATTCCAGTCTTCGTAGGGCGATTGGTATGAATGGTACCGGGTCAGCGATAAAAATGGCCTTACCCATACATATTATGGGTACGCCCGGACAGAATAGCAGGTTTAGCGAATGTTGAAGCGGCGAATGCTTTCCAGATGCCGTTGCCAATAGTTTTTGGTCAGTGGTGAAATCCGGATGCGTTTACCGGATGATGGCGCGTGTACAAACTGGTTATTACCAATATAGATACCGACATGGGAGGCCTTGCGCCCCAATTGATTAAAAAATATCAGGTCACCTCTTCGAAGCTGACTGTAGGCTATCCGAAATGAGTGTTGGCGCTGCATGCGTGTAACACGAGGTACCCGGATACCGGCCTTCTGATAGCTGTATTGTACCAGGCCACTACAATCAAAGCCTTTTCGGGGGGAGTTACCGCCATACCGGTAGCGTATACCGACCATGCGTTTGGCAACCTTGGCAACCTTGTGACCAACATTGGCATTGGCATGGCCGCCACGATGATCACGGCCATAGTTACCTGCATGTTGTGGTGTACTACCGCAGGCAGCAAGCAAGGTCGTAAGCACCACGAACGAAAATGTGATTTTGACGGCCGATCTCATCATTACTATTTCCACTCGGGCTTCGTTAGCTACAGTATAGACACATTTATAGACCCAATGTGTGTAATCCCGGCATGGGCGGGCTGGCGCGCCAGATTTCATCAAACTGTTTCTGATAATGACGCGCCTCTTTGCGCATGTTCATGGCTACGATGCATTCCGGATTGGAGTAGTCGCGCTGGAACAGGTAGTGCTTGTCGTCGATGACGATAAAACTGACAGTGGCGTTATCGCGTTCCGCCTTGAGGTGACGGAAATTGATATAGCTGCTGAAGCGGCGGGCAGCCCTTATAAGTCTTTCATTATACTGGATCACCTGCCGGTCATTTTCGACCAGAAAATTCACGCGATTATCCTGGTGCCTGATAACAAATTGCGACAGGGATTGTTCAATTCGGGAGCTGTTAAAGGTGTAATCGTCCAGTATGGTTGAGAGTACGGAGATTTGCCTTTCAGCACTATCAAATAAGGCATATATTTGCTCGCGGCGCTCGACACGCGTGGCCACATGAATCGGTTCGGTGTCTGGACCCTGTTTGTTTTCTTCGGAATTTGCCATGTTTTTTTGTCGCAGTCGCTGTATTTTCCGCTAGATTTGTTAATATTGCTGCTATAACTCTATAGTGAATTTCTTTTCGTTTCACCTAATAATATATGTAACGTATGTAACGAGGAAATAATAATGAAAAATCATATCCAATTAAGCCTTACAGTGGCCGCGCTTTTGTATCTGGTTTGGGCGATTTCTTTCCTGATTATGCCGGAAACAGCGCATTCTTATTTTAGTACCGCAGACAAAATAGACGAAGGTATGCTGGCCTTGTTTGCTGCTAGTTTGCTGGCCTTTGCGGTAATCTTCATGTTAGCCATCAACAACCCGAGCGATGACATGGTGCAGGTATCGGCCGTTGCCCTGGGAACTATCGCGGTTGTTGCGGCATACCAGATGTTTATTAGCGATGGTATTAGCCTTAATGTTTCTACAGTACTGAGCCTGATAGTTACGGCAGGGTTAGCGACATATCTCATTATTGTCAGCACGGACGGCTTGGTGGATATGTTCACAGGTGGCGGGGCAAAGAGAAAGGCGCCCAGGAAGAAGGCCAAAAAGAAAGTTAAAAAGGAGGCAAAAAAGAAGACTAAAAAGAAGGCCGTGAAACGTCGTGCTCGGTAAATAATGTTGCCCGTTAAATAATATTGCAAGAATAGAAAAGGCCCGTTTTTACGGGCCTTTTTATGTACTATCGATAGATCTTGCCTGATCGGCGGCATTGCCGGTATAGCTGGCGGGGGTTAGCTTCAGTAGCTCCGCTTTTGCCTGATCTGGCAACTCCAGTTCCTGGATAAAGGCCCGCAGGGTGTCCTGATTAATGCCTTGCTGGCCGCGGGTCAGCGCCTTCAGTTTCTCGTAAGGCTGGTCGATATGATAGCGGCGCATTACGGTCTGGATGGCTTCGGCCAGCACCTCCCAGTTGGCATCAAGATCATGTTGCAGGCATTGGCTGTTGATCTCCAGTTTGCCGATGCCCTTGATGCAGGAGCGATAGGCAATTAATGCGTAGCCAAATGCCATGCCCAGATTGCGCAATACCGTGGAATCCGTCAGGTCGCGTTGCCAGCGGCTTATCGGCAATTTGCTCGCCAGGTGTTGCAGCAGGGCATTGGAGAGCCCCAGATTGCCCTCCGAGTTTTCGAAGTCAATCGGGTTGACCTTGTGTGGCATGGTGGAAGACCCTACTTCATTGGCCAGCACCTTTTGTTTGAAATAGCCCAGTGATATATAGGACCAGACATCACGATTGAAGCCGATCAATATGGTATTAAAGCGTGCCAGGGCGTCGAACAGTTCGGCGATGTAGTCGTGGGGTTCTATCTGGGTGGTGTAGGGATTGGCCGTGAGCCCCAGCGACTGGATCAAGGCCTCGCTGAGCTGTGGCCAGTCCGTCTCCGGGTAGGCAATGAGGTGGGCATTGTAATTACCTACGGCACCGTTCATTTTCCCCATCAGCACAACGTCTCTGAACTGGTCTCGTTGACGCTGCAGTCGATAGACAATATTGGCCATTTCTTTGCCCATGGTGGTGGGTGACGCGGTCTGGCCATGAGTACGAGATAACATGGCCTCATTGGCGTGGTTTTTGGCCAGCAGAACAATATTCTGGATCAGTTCGTCCATCACCGGTAGCAGGATCTGGTCGCGCCCCTGCCGTAACATCAAGGCATGGGACAGATTGTTGATATCTTCCGAGGTGCAGGCAAAATGCAGGAACCCGGTCACTTCGGCAATTTCCTTGATCGGCGCCGTGACCTCTTTGAGGAAATACTCCACGGCCTTGACGTCGTGGTTGGTGGTGGATTCGATGGTCTTGATGCGCTCGGCGTCTTCGACGGAAAAGGTTTCAGCAATTTGCAGCAGTTTCTTTCTAACGCTTTTCGGGAAGTCAGGCACTTCGGCAATGGTTTTTTCCGAGGACAATGCCAATAACCATTGCACTTCGACCATCACTCTTTGTCTGATCAGACCATACTCACTGAAGACCGAGCGCAAGGGGGCTGTGATGCGACTATAGCGGCCGTCCAGGGGCGATACCGCAGTCAAGGTATTTAAGGGCAGGTCGTTGGCCTTGCTCATAATGGAAACAATCTCTTGAAAGACCGAATTTTAAACAATTACCCGGTCATTGTGGAGTGTTATGATGAAATAGCCTGGTTGATAGTCGCACCGCCCAGACATTCTTCCCCCTGATAAAACACAATAGACTGCCCGGGGGCTACAGCGCGTTGTGGTCTGTCAAAGACAACGTGCAGCTGGTCCTTGTCTTTTATATGAATAGTGCAGGCCTGGTCGTGCTGGCGATAGCGAATTTTGGCCTGACAGGATAACGGCAGGGCGGGCGCGTTTCCTGAAATCCAGTGTGCGCTATTGGCCTCCAGCGACACCGAAAAAAGTGACGCATGATCCTCGCCTTGTGCCACATACAGGGTGTTTGAAGACATGTCTTTGTTACACACATACCAGGCGGCGCCGGCACCGCCAATGCCCAGGCCCTGGCGCTGGCCAATGGTGTAATACATCAATCCATCGTGTTGACCAAGTTCGCTACCATCCACATCCCGGATGGGACCGGGTTGCGCCGGGAGATATTGTGACAAAAATTCCTTGAAACGACGTTCACCAATGAAGCAAATTCCGGTGCTGTCTTTGCGGTCATGGTTGCTTAGGCCCGCCTCTTTGGCCATTTCTCTTACTTTGCTTTTTTGCAGATCTCCAATAGGAAATATTGTTTTGCCGAGCTCATGCTGTCCGAGCAAATAGAGAAAATAGCTCTGGTCTTTGTCCGGATCTTTGCCTTTCAATAAATGATACTGCTGGTTTTGATAATTAATCCGGGCGTAATGCCCGGTGGCAATACAATCGGCGCCAAGATCCAGGGCATGCTCCAGGAAGGCCTTGAACTTGATCTCCTTGTTGCACAGGACATCCGGGTTGGGGGTTCGCCCCGCCTTGTACTCGGACAGGAAGTGGGCAAACACCCGGTCCCAGTATTCGCTGGCAAAGTTTACCGTATGCAACGGGATGTCGAGCGTGTTGCAAACCGCCTGGCAATCACGCAGGTCCTCGGCGGCACTACAGTATTTTTCATCATCGTCTTCTTCCCAGTTTTTCATAAACAGGGCGGTAACTCGATGCCCTTGTTGTTTTAGCAACATGGCCGCGACGGCGGAATCGACTCCACCGGACAGCCCAACGATGACATGCTGGTTTTGTTTCATGGACAGAAAGCGAGATGCATTACAGGTCTGTTATTAAATCCAGCGGATAGCGTTGTCCCGCCAGATAGTCGTCGAGGCATTTCTGGACTTGTGGGCTACGATGTCTTGCCGCCTCTTGTTCGATCTCGTTTGCCGTTAACCATACGGCTTGAATAATGCCCTGGTCCAGTGACCGCTGTGGGTCATGGTCTGTGACGGTGCCGCTGAAGCAAAACCGGATATAGGTAACAGGATTTGCCGAACGCTGCCAGCGGTAGACACCGATCAGGTGTTCGGGCTGAAATCGCCAGGCGGTTTCTTCCAGTGTTTCGCGGGCAACAGCGCTCAAAAGGCTTTCATTATGCTCCAGGTGCCCCGCAGGCTGGTTGAGTACGGTCATGCCGCCTGCTTCTTCTTCCACCAACAGGAATTTACCATCTCGTTCGACGATGGCGGCAACAGTGACATTGGGTTTCCAGACCATGGGGTCGCACCTTAACAAAGAACCGGGTCTGCTTCACGCCACTGACCGGGTAACAAGTCCTCAAGTGCCCAATGCCCAATACTGACCCGGACCAGTCGCAAGGTGGGCAGACCCGCCGCGGCCGTCATTCGTCGTACCTGGCGATTGCGACCTTCCTGGATACTGATTTCCAGCCAGCTGGTGGGGATGTGTCGCCTTTGTCGAATCGGCGGATCGCGATCCCAGAGTTGCGGGGGTGAAATGGCCCTGGCTTTTGCCGGCCTGGTCATTTGTCCCTGGACCATTACCCCCTGTCGCAGTTGTTGCAGGACAGTGTCGTCGACCATGCCCTCGACCTGGGCCCAGTAGGTTTTTTCCATTTTGTGCCCGGGATCACTGATGCGGGCCTGTAGCGGTCCGTCATCGGTCAACAGTATTAGCCCCTCGCTGTCCCGGTCCAGTCTCCCGGCAGGGTATATATTCTTTATACTAATAAAATCCGCCAATGTTGACCGACCGTTTTCGTCCGTAAATCGGGACAGTACACCATAGGGTTTGTTGAACAGGATCAGTCTGGCCATAGCGTTCTGCTGTTATACAACGATTTATTTACCGGCTTCTGTTGTCTGGTCTGGGACGGTCAATCATGGTAGTGTATTTCGGCTTCGTGCTATCTTCTGCACACTAACAATAATACTAGACTTGGGAGTGACATAGGGATTTGAGGAAGCTCTTCGCACTGATCGCATCGATGTTCCGGGCCATTGCCCGTTTCCTGTCCTACATTGTTGGTGGATTACGCTGGTCGCCACCACCATGGCTGGCCTTTATTGGCCGCAATATTTCCAAAGGCGCCTGTGTTTTGTTTGCCTGGATGCGACAAAACAGGAAAACGGTGGTGTTGACCGGTGTTGCCTTAGGGTTCACCGGGCTGGTTGCCGCTGGCGGTTATGTCTGGTACCTCAGCATCCCCAAACCGGTTGAGCTGTCGGTTCGTGGCACCAGTCCCTCAGTGACGCCGATGGCGGAAAACCCTACCTTTGATTCGGTGCAAATCTACTTTGGCGGTTCTGCGGCCAGACTGGACCGGGCGGGCAAGGTCGTCAAAAAGGGAATCAGCATAGACCCCAAGATCGAGGGTGAATGGCGCTGGGTTGGGGATAACCAAATAACGTTCCAGCCGAAAGTCGATTGGGCCATTGGCCAGAAATACATCATCCGCTTTGACAAGAGCATGTTTCCCAAGCATGTTTTACTGGAAGATTATGAATACACATTTTCTACGGTTGCCTTTAGGGCCAACATTTCTCAAAGCGAGTTTTACCAGGACCCGCGTGATCCAAGACTGAAAAAAATCGTTGCCACGATCAGTTTTAATTATCCGGTGGATCCCAAGTCGCTGGAGAAACGCATCTCTATGCGCATGAAGGGACAAAAGAAAGGTCTCTTTGGAGTTGGCAAAGAAAGTTTTCCATTCAAGGTCACCTATGACAAGTACAAGGGACAGGCCTTTATTCATTCCGATCCCGTTACCATTCCACCAAAAGACTCTTTCATGGAGTTGGCCATTGCGCCAGGTATAACGGCAGCACGAGGAGGGAACACTACCGAGTCGAGGCTGACTCGTAAGGTACGCATTCCCGGTGTTTTTAATTTTTTCCGCATTAGCAATACACAACTTACCCTGGTGCGAAATGCGCGCTATGAGCCGGAACAGGTGCTGGTGATACAAACGACGGCCGGAGTGCACGAGAAAGTACTGCAAAAGAATCTCAAGGTCTATATCTTACCGAGAGACTATCCGGCCATCGGCGACGCCAAAACAAGAAAGCGTTATCGATGGTATGACGTGAGTGTCATTGGCCCGGAGGTATTGAGGCAGGCAACAGAACTGTCTTTGACGCCACTGCCGACAGAACGTGAATACGCCAAGTTACACAGTTTTAAGTACAAGGTACCTCCTGGGAAATATCTATACATCAGATTGAATAAAGGTACCGAATCTTATGGCGGTTTCCGGCTGGCCAAGGTATTCGACTCCATCCGTCGTGTACCCAAGTTCCCCAAAGAACTGAAGATCATGCACGATGGCGCCATTCTCAGTCTCAGCGGCAGCAAAAAGCTCTCTATCCTGTCCAGGGACATCGGTGCGCTGCGTTATCGTATTGGTCGGATCATGCCGGGACAAATCAATCACCTCATCAGCCAGACCAGTGGTAGCGAATTCAAGAAACCCGGTTTTTATTCTGCCAGCAGTTTTAATCTGGAAAACATCAGTGAATTTTTTCATAACATTAAAACCCTGCAGCATCTGCCCTATGGCAAGACCCAGTATTCGGCATTCGATTTTGGTAACTACCTGACCACATCCGGCGGTGTTAATCACGGTCTGTTTTACATACGTGTCGAAGGCTGGGATGAGCAGCGCAAACGATCCATGGGGGTATCCGATGGACGCCTGGTGCTGATTACCGATCTCGGTATGTTGGTCAAAGACAATGCGGACGGCAGTCACGATGTGTTTGTGCAGTCGATCCGATCCGGGCAGCCTGTTGCCGGTGCACGAGTCGAGATCCTGGGCAAAAATGGCCTGGCGGTCATGGGGTCGACCACCGATGCGGATGGCCATGTCAGCTTCCCTAATCTGAAGGGGTTGCGACGCGAAAAAACACCGACGGTCTACCTGGTACGCAAGGGACCGGATTTGTCTTTCCTGCCTTACAAGCGAGGTGACCGGCAGCTGAATTTTTCCCGTTTTGATACCGGTGGCGAGGTGACACGTTACGCCGGCGAGAAACTGAATGCCTACCTGTTTTCCGACCGTGGTATTTATCGCCCGGGCGATACCTTCCATGTCGGGTTGATTGTCAAACCACGTAATTGGCGTACCGATCTCGCCGGCGTGCCTCTGGAGACAATTATTACCGATGCCCGTGGTCTGGCAGTACAGAAAAAGAAAATACGTTTATCGGCCACCGGTTTTGAGGAAATCACATACAAAACCGGCGAGACTTCACCGACGGGTGAGTATCAAGTACGCGTTTATGTCATCAAGGACCGCAAACGTCGATCCTTGCTGGGTTCGACAACGGTACGTGTGGAAGAATTTTTACCAGACCGTCTGAGGATTGCCACCAGTTTTTCCAAGACACAGACCAAAGGCTGGGTATCGCCGGACAAGCTTAGCGGCATGGTTTCTTTACAGAATCTTTTTGGTACCGCTGCCATTAACCGGCGTGTGGCAGCACAATTGACTTTGTCGCCGGCCTATCCGGTTTTTCGTCCATTCAAGGACTATCGTTTTTATGACCCGCTAAGGGCAAAGAAATCGTTCTCGGAACGCCTCGAGGACCGGCAAACCGACGATAAAGGTGAGACCGTGTTCGATCTGGATCTGGGGCGGTTCGACAAGGCCACCTATCGCCTGACCTTCCTGTCTCAGGGCTTTGAGGCCGCAGGTGGGCGCGGCGTTACTTCAGAAAGCTCAATCCTGGTGTCGCCCCTGAAATATCTTGTCGGCTACAAGGCCGATGGCAGCTTGCGTTACATCAAGCGATATGGAGAACGCAACGTCAGATTAATTGCCATCAACAATATGCTGAAAAAGTATAAGGCAGGCGGGCTTAAGGCGCACTTGCTGGAACAGCGCTATGTTTCGGTGCTGACGCGGCAGAGTAACGGCACGTACAAGTATCAATCGGTATTAAAAGAGACCACGATTAGCAAAAAGGCGCTGACGATTGCGGCCCAGGGGTTAAAATACAAATTACCCACTGACAAACCCGGCGATTATGTATTATTGATTCGCGATGGCGATGATACCGAACTGAATCGCATTGCTTTCTCTGTTGTTGGCCAGGCCAATCTGGCGCAGAGTCTGGAGAAAAATACCGAGCTTCAGGTCAAGATCAACAAGAGCGATTATTCCCCGGGTGAGGATATTGAATTACAGATCAAGGCCCCCTATGTCGGGTCCGGTTTGATCACGATAGAGCGTGATAGGGTCTATTCTTACAAATGGTTCACCACCTCCACAACCAGTTCTGTGCAGCGTATTCGTGTACCGGCCGATATGGAGGGTAATGGTTATATCAATGTTTCCTTTGTTCGTTCCATCGACTCCAGGGAAATCTACAGCAGCCCATTGAGCTACGGTGTTGTACCATTTTCCATCAGTCGCAAGAAACGCATTATCCCGATTGAGCTCAAGGTCCCGGAGCTGGCCAGACCCGGGGAAACCTATCGCATCCAGTACAAGAGTGCACAACCATCACGCATTGTTGTCATTGCGGTTGACGAAGGCATTTTGCAGGTAGCGAAGTACAAGAAACCGACGCCGTTATCGCATTTCTTCAAGAAGAAGGCACTTGAGGTCACCACTTCGCAAATACTGGACCTGATATTGCCCGAATATGAATTGGTGCGGGCCTTGTCTGCCCCGGGTGGTGGTGACGATTACGGTCGGGCGGCGTTGGGCAAGAATCTGAACCCGTTCAAACGCAAGCGCGACAAACCAGTCGCATTCTGGTCCGGCATTATTGATGCCGGCCCGCAACCACGGGAACTGAAATTCACCATACCCGATTATTTTAACGGCACTCTGCGTGTCATGGCGGTAGCGGTGTCGACCAAGGCGGTCGGTGTGGTATCGACGAAGTCATTGGTGCGTGGACATTTTGTGATATCACCAAATGTGCCTACCTTTGTGGCGCCGGGTGATGAGTTTGAAGTGAGCGCCGGTATTGCCAACAATGTAGAGAAGTCCGGGAAAACTCCGGCCGTGAACGTGACACTGAAAATCTCGAAGCACTTGAAAATTGTCGGCAAGACGATGCAGACGATCACTATCGCGGAGGGCAAGGAGAGTGTCGTTCGTTATAAGCTGATTGCGAATAGCAGGCTTGGTTCCGGTAACCTGACCTTCCGTACCACGATGGGCAAGTACCGTTCGAAATACTCGGTTGATTTGAGTGTACGGCCACCCACTCCATACGTTACGACGACGGTTAGTGGATCATTCAAACCGGGCAACAAGAGCAAGGTGCCAATTGACCGGCGCATGTATCCCCATTATCGTAAGCTCACGGCCAGCGCGTCTCCGCTACCATTGGCTATCGGTCATGGTCTTGTGCAATATCTGACGGCCTATCCGCACGGTTGTACCGAGCAGTTGGTGAGCAAAGCGATGCCGGCACTGGTGTTACGCAATCGCCCCGAGTTTGGTTATTCGCCGAAAAAAGTGGAGGCCAATCTCAAACGTACCTTGCGTATATTGCGCCAAAGACAAAACGCGCGAGGCGCATTTGGTTTCTGGACCGCCAATTCGCATGTTTCTGATTTTCAGGTGGTCTATGCCCTGCATTTCCTGACCGAGGCCAAAGACAGGGGTTATCCGGTACCGAGAGACATGTTAAGAAAAGGCCTGGGTTACCTCCGCGGACTCATGAGGGACCCGGGAGATTCCCTGCAAGAGGCCAGAGTGCGGGCCTATGCGCTTTATATCCTGACGCGTAATGGTGTGGTCACGACCAACTATATCAATACCCTGCGCGAGCATATGGACGCGGAGTATAAGGATGCCTGGAAAAAGGACCTTGCCGGTATCTATATGGCGGCCACGTACAAGATGTTAAAACTGGAAAGTCAGGCCAGCCGATTAATCAGCGATATCAAGCTGGGTCAGCCGCAAAAGGCGAATTACAATCATTATTACGATGGCCTGGTTCGGGATGCACAATATCTCTATATCCTGGCGCGGCACTTCCCGGAACGCCTGAAGAAATTACCATCGGAAGATATTCTGCATATCGTGATACCGATCACCAAGGGCCGTTACAATACAATCTCGTCCTCATATACGATATTGGCGCTTGATGCCTTTGCCGATGTCGCCGATCTACCGGCGCAAAGCAAGCTGGCCATTACCGAGATCCTGGCCCAGGGCAAAACCAGACCGCTGGTTTTGCCGAGAGGTTTGTTTCCCAAAGTGGATTTCACAGACAAGGCGAAATTTATACAAATTTCGGCTGAAGGAGGTTTCCGTACCTACTATCAGGTAGTGCAATCCGGTTTTGACTTGCAGTTGCCGCAAAAGGTAGTTAAGAGGAAACTGGAAGTCTTTCGTGAATTCCGTGATGCCGATGGCGATGTCATTACCAAGACCAGGCTGGGTGATGAGATCAAGGTACACCTGAAGATACGCTCCATCGATAAAGGGACCTACAGGAATGTCGCCATCGTGGATTTGTTGCCGGGAGGTTTCGAAGTGGTCATCAGCCCTACGGCAAGATCGGGTGACCCGACTTCATTTGCCGAAAGCGGTATGTCTTCCTGGAAGCCCGACTATGTCGATATCCGGGAAGACCGCGTCGTGCTTTATGGTACCGTCGGGCCGGATATCAAGGA
>CAJVXG010000014.1 GCA_913009215.1 uncultured Gammaproteobacteria bacterium
TTACGTATGAATTTTTCCTTGGACATGTTGGGTGCCTCGTTTTAATTCTTGAATAATATAATCGTTTAAGCCGTAACCTTAGCTCGCCTTCTTGATGGCGTTTCTAGGTGCCTGGGCATACTTCTTGAATTCCATGGTGTAATTGGCTCGCCCCTGAGATGCCGATCGCAAACTGGTGGCATAACCAAACATTTCCGATAATGGTACTTCGGCACGAATAATTTTACCGGCCGGTGCCTCTTCCGTTCCCAGGATGACGCCACGACGTGAGTTCAGATCACCATTGACGCCGCCCATATACACTTCCGGAGTAACTACTTCCACGGCCATAATCGGCTCTAATACCACCGGATCCGCTTTATTGGCACCTTCACGGAAGGCCATGCTGGCGGCCATCTTGAATGCGTTCTCGTTTGAATCGACATCGTGATAAGAACCATCGTACAAGGTGACTTTAACGTCCACTACCGGATAGCCGGCCTGGATACCGCGGGTCATGGCCTCGACCACACCCTTCTGCACCGCAGGAATAAATTCACGCGGAACCACGCCACCCTTGATCTTATCAACAAATTCAAAGCCCTTGCCTTGCTCTTGCGGCTCAATCTTTAAGTAAACATGGCCATACTGACCACGGCCGCCGGTTTGCTTGGCATATTTGTGTTCCTGCTCAACGGCCTTACGCACGGTCTCACGATAGGCCACCTGTGGCTTACCGACGTTGGCCTCAACGCCAAACTCGCGCCTCATACGATCAATAATGATGTCCAGGTGCAATTCACCCATACCGGAGATAATGGTCTGACCGGACTCCTCGTCGGTGGCGACACGGAAGGACGGATCCTCCTGTGCCAATCGACCCAGTGCTATACCCATCTTTTCCTGGTCGACCTTGGTCTTCGGCTCTACCGCTTGCGAGATCACCGGTTCCGGGAAATCCATACGCTCCAGGGTAATAATACTGCCGGGGGCGCACAAGGTGTCACCCGTGGTGATGTCCTTCAGCCCTACCGCCGCCGCGATATCACCGGCGCGTACCTCTTTGATCTCTTCACGCGAGTTGGCGTGCATCTGCAGAATGCGGCCAATACGTTCCTTCTTCTGGCGCACTGAGTTATAGATGCTGTCACCGGATTTCAATACCCCAGAATAGACCCGGAAGAATACCAGCTGACCAACAAAGGGGTCGGTGGCAATCTTGAAGGCCAGTGCGGCGAACGGTTCATCATCACTGGGGTTACGTTCGGCTTCGGTCTCGTCCTTATCATCGAGTATGCCCTTGATCGCGAGGACATCGGTCGGTGCCGGCATATATTCAACCACGGCGTCGAGCATGGCCTGCACACCCTTGTTCTTGAAGGCAGAGCCACACAATACCGGAATAATCTCATTGGCCAGGGTACGCACACGAATACCCTTGCGGATTTCCTCCGGGGACAGCTCGTCTTCTTCCAGATACTTTTCCATTAACTCCTCGGAAGACTCGGCCGCGGCCTCGACCATTTGCTCACGCAACTCTTTGGCCTGGTCCAGCAGATCCGCAGGAATCTCTTCCTCGGTAAAGGTCACACCCATATCGGCTTCGTTCCAGTTGATCGCCTTCATCTTGACCAGATCGATCACCCCTTTGAAACCATCCTCAGCGCCTATATTCAGTTGCATTGGAACCGGGTTGGCGCCCAGTCGGGTTTTGAGTTGCTCTACCACTCGCAGAAAATCGGCGCCGGCACGGTCCATCTTGTTGACGAAGGCCATACGCGGAACATTGTATCTGTCGGCCTGACGCCATACGGTTTCCGATTGTGGTTCGACACCGCCGACGGCACAGAATATGGCGACAGCGCCATCAAGAACGCGTAACGAACGCTCCACCTCAATGGTGAAATCTACGTGGCCCGGGGTGTCAATGATGTTAATACGATAATCATTCGGATACTGTTGCTCCATACCCTTCCAGAAACAGGTAGTCGCGGCCGAGGTAATAGTAATACCACGTTCCTGCTCCTGTTCCATCCAGTCCATGGTAGCCGCACCGTCATGCACCTCACCAATCTTGTGCGAGACACCGGTATAGAAAAGCACACGCTCGGTAGTCGTGGTCTTACCCGCATCAATGTGCGCCATGATACCGATGTTGCGATACCGTTCGATGGGTGTTGTGCGTGCCACGACTGCGTTCCTCTATATATATGGTGTTACCATCGATAATGGGAGAAGGCCTTGTTGGCCTCTGCCATACGATGTACATCTTCACGTTTCTTGAAAGCGGTGCCGCGCTTCTCTGCGGCATCGTGTAATTCGCCAGCCAGACGCTCGTACATCGATTTACCGGCGCGGGCACGGGCGGCATCGACAATCCAGCGCATCGCCAGGGCGGTCTGTCGGGTGGGCTTGACTTCAATAGGGACCTGGTAGGTAGCACCACCGACACGACGGCTTTTGACCTCGACCATAGGGCGGACGTTATCCAGCGCCAGATTAAACATTTCCAGAGCATCTTTCTTACCGCGCTCGGCAAGCAAATCCAGCGCATTATAGACGATGGTCTCGGCAACCGATTTCTTGCCCACCAGCATAATGGCGTTAATGAATTTGGCCAAAGTCTGACTTCCGAACTTGGGATCCGGTAATATCTGACGTTTTGGTACCTCTCGTCTTCTTGGCATTGCTCAATCCGCTTTATTTAAGAACAAAATGCCGCATCTTTACAATATCGATGCGGCCTTAAAAACCATACAAAACTCAGGATTTAGGACGTTTGGCGCCGTACTTGGAGCGACCCTTGCGTCGATCGCTGACACCAGCAGTATCCAGCGCACCCCGTACCGTGTGATAACGCACACCCGGTAAATCCTTAACACGACCCCCCCGAATCAGCACCACCGAGTGCTCCTGCAGGTTGTGGCCTTCACCACCTATATAGGTGGTGACTTCATATCCGTTCGTCAGACGTACACGGGCTACCTTACGCATGGCCGAATTCGGCTTTTTAGGCGTGGTGGTATAGACACGCGTACACACACCCCGTTTTTGCGGACAGGCCTGCAAAGCCGGGACATTCGATTTTTTTAGCTGCCTTTTCCGTGGCTTACGCACTAACTGATTAATTGTCGGCATATTTCTCTGGCCCAATAATAAACGACAGGCCGGCGAACCGGCCTGCTCTGAGGGGCGCGATTCTAGGCACACACCCCTGATGTGTCAAGTAAAGTTACGCGGAATCCGCCCCTACCACTTCGCTGCCATCGGCCGATGCGACATCCGACACGGCCTTGGCCGCGGCACCGGTCAGGGACTGCTCCAGCTCCAGGGTCTCCAGCTTATCATCGTGACGTTGGCGACGGCGTTCCTGATGGTAAGCCAAACCAGTACCGGCCGGGATCAGGCGACCAACGATGACATTTTCCTTCAAACCACGCAGGCGATCTCGTTTGCCATTGATGGAGGCCTCCGTCAGCACCCTGGTGGTCTCCTGGAACGAGGCCGCCGATATGAAAGACTCGGTAGACAGCGAGGCCTTGGTAATACCGAGGACCACACGCTCGTATCCCGCCGGCTCTTTGCCTTCGGCAACCATTTTCTCGTTTTCTTCCAGTACATGGGCATATTCGACCTGCTCCCCGGGCAGGAACGGGCTATCCCCCGGTTCGATAACATTGGCCTTGCGCAACATCTGGCGCATGATCACCTCGATGTGTTTATCGTTGATCTTCACGCCCTGCAGCCGGTAAACCTCCTGGACACCATCTACGGTATAGTTGGTCAGGGCCTCAACACCCAGCAGGCGCAGGATATCGCCAGCGATGGGCGGACCATCGACTATGATATCGCCCTGTTCCACTTTTTCACCTTCAAATACAGCAATATGACGGACCTTGGAAATCAACCACTCGTGATGTTCACCTTCATTATCGGTAATGACCAGTCGGTTCTTGCCCTTGGTTTCCTTGCCAAAGGAGACCAAACCACCGACCTCGGCAAGAATGGCATGTTCTTTCGGTTTACGCGCCTCGAATAACTCGGCAACACGCGGCAGACCACCGGTAATATCGCGGGTCTTGGATGACTCCTGTGGAATACGGGCCAATACGTCACCAACACCCACCTTGGCGCCATCGCTTACCGTGATAATGGCGCCCGGCGGCAACATGATCTTGGCCGGTACATCGCTGCCCGGAACCATGACCGGATTACCTTTGCCGTCCACCAGGCTGACCACCGGTTTGATATCCTTGGCGGCGGCACTGTGTTTAGAATCCAGCACGACATAGGTGGACAGGCCGGTAATGTCATCGGTTTGTTTGCTGACACTGACGCCTTCGACCATGTCACTAAAGGACACCTTACCCGCCACTTCCGTAATAATCGGGTGGGTATGCGGATCCCAGTTGGCGACAATATCGCCATAACCGACTTTGGAGCCCTCCTCAACATTCAGCACCGCACCGTAGGGCAGCTTGTAGCGCTCACGGTTGCGGCCCTGCTCGTCCTGGATATGTAATTCACCGGAACGAGACACGACAACGTGGTGCCCCTTGGTGTGTTTCACCATACGGACATTCTTCAAAGAGGCGGTACCGTTGGTTCTGACCTCAACCTTGCTCACCGCGGCCGCACGTGATGCCGCGCCACCAATATGGAAAGTACGCATGGTCAACTGGGTACCCGGTTCGCCAATACTTTGTGCCGCCACCACACCCACGGCCTCGCCAATATTGATCAAGTGACCACGTCCGAGGTCGCGCCCATAGCACTGGGAGCAAACACCGTAACGGATTTGGCAGGTCACCGGGGAACGGACCAACAGATTATCAATATTGTTTTCATCCAGCAAAGCCATCAATTTCTCATCAAGCATGGTGCCATCGACAACCAGCACCGTTTTGCTATCGGCCGGATCCAGTACGTCGCCGATAACAACGCGTCCGAGAACGCGGTCGGCCAGCGGTACCACGACCTCACCCCCTTCTACCAGGGCGCTGCGATTCACACCATTGGCGGTGCCGCAATCATGCTCTGTCACGACCAGGTCCTGACAGACATCCACCAGTCGACGGGTCAGATAACCGGAGTTCGCGGTCTTCAATGCCGTATCGGCCAGACCCTTACGAGCGCCGTGAGTCGAAATAAAGTATTCAATGACATTCAGGCCCTCGCGAAAATTGGCCGTAATCGGGTTCTCGATAATAGAACCGTCCGGCTTGGCCATGAGTCCACGCATACCAGCCAGCTGTCTGATCTGCGCCGCACTACCACGGGCGCCGGAATCGGCCATCATGAAAATGGAATTAAAGGAGTCCTGCTTTACGGTATTGCCTTCGGCATCAACTACGTCTTCACTACCCAGTTGATCCATCATGGACTTCGCCACCTTTTCACTGGTGTGGGTCCAGATGTCCACAACCTTGTTGTAGCGCTCACCGTCGGTCAGCAGACCGGAAGAGTATTGTTTCTGAATACTTTTCACTTCAGTTTCAGCAGCAGCAATGATGTCATCCTTCTCAGGCGGGGTCTGCATATCATCGATACCGATAGAGATACCGGACCTGGCGGCAAAGGCAAAACCGGTGTACATCAGCTTGTCAGCAAAAATCACGGCGGCCTTTAAACCGACCTGACGATAACAGGCATTAATCAGAGCCGAGATGCTCTTTTTCTTCAAAACGGTATTAATAAGATCAAACGGCAAGCCTTCCGGCAAAATTTCAGACAGCAAGGACCGACCTACCGTGGTGTCATAAACCTTGAAGGTCTTTTCTTTTTCACCATCGTCACCAATCACCACTTCACGGATACGAACCTTGACCTTGGCCTGCAAGCACACAGCATCATTTTCGTAGGCGCGACGGACTTCGGCGGTGTCGGTAAAAATGCTGCCTTCGCCCTGGACGTTAATCATTTCCCTGGTCATGTAATACAAGCCAAGCACGATATCCTGTGACGGTACAATAATAGGCTCGCCGTTGGCCGGGGACAGGATATTGTTGGTTGACATCATCAAGGTACGCGCTTCCAGCTGCGCCTCGGTGGACAATGGGATGTGTACCGCCATTTGGTCGCCATCAAAGTCGGCGTTATACGGGGTACAAACCAGTGGATGCAGTTGAATCGCCTTGCCTTCAATCAGCTGTGGCTCAAAGGCCTGGATACCCAGACGGTGCAGGGTCGGCGCCCGGTTGAGCAGTATCGGGTGCTCGCGAATCACTTCTTCCAGAATGTCCCAGACTTCCGGGCTGGCAGCCTCGACCATCTTTTTTGCCGCCTTGATGGTAGTGGCCAGACCCTTCATCTCCAGCTTGGAGAAAATAAAGGGCTTAAACAATTCCAGCGCCATTTTCTTCGGCAAACCGCATTGATGCAGGCGCAGGGTCGGTCCCACCACAATGACGGAACGACCGGAATAGTCCACACGCTTGCCCAGCAGGTTCTGACGGAAACGACCCTGTTTACCCTTGATCATATCGGCCAAGGACTTCAGTTGGCGCCTGTTGGCGCCGGTAATGGCCTTGCCACGACGGCCATTATCCAGCAACGCATCGACGGCCTCCTGTAACATACGCTTCTCATTACGAACGATGATATCCGGAGCATTCAGGTCCAGCAGGCGCTTGAGGCGATTGTTGCGGTTAATGACACGACGATATAAATCGTTCAGGTCAGAAGTGGCAAAGCGACCGCCATCCAGCGGCACCAAAGGGCGCAGTTCGGGCGGCAGTACCGGCAGGATTTCCATCACCATCCATTCCGGTTTATTGCCGGAATTGAGAAAGGCATCCAGCACCTTAAGACGCTTGGTAATCTTCTTGATCTTGGTCTCGGAACCGGTTTCGGCCAGCTCTTCGCGTAATCTTGCTGCCTCCTCTTTGAGGCTGATTTTTTTCAGCAGGTCACGAACGGCCTCGGCGCCCATGCGGGCATCAAATTCATCGCCGTACTGTTCTATGGCGTCCAGATAGGCCTCTTCAGACAACAGCATACCCTGCTCAAGCGGGGTCAGACCCGGATCCACCACAATGTAGCCCTCAAAATACAGCACGCGCTCAATTTCACGCAGGGTCAGATCCAGTACCAGCCCCATACGTGATGGCAACGACTTCAGGAACCAGATGTGGGCCACCGGGCTGGCCAGATCAATATGACCCATGCGTTCGCGTCGCACCTTGGAAACCGTGATTTCCACACCACACTTTTCGCAAATAACGCCACGGTGCTTGAGGCGCTTGTATTTACCACAAAGACATTCGTAATCCTTGACCGGACCAAATATCTTGGCGCAAAACAGGCCGTCACGTTCCGGTTTAAAGGTACGATAATTAATGGTCTCCGGTTTTTTTACTTCACCAAAAGACCAGGAACGAATTTTCTCCGGGGAAGGCAAACCGATTCGGATAATATCGAAATCTTCAGTCTTGCCCGGTTGCTTGAAAAGATTAAATAAGTCTCTCAAAGCTTGTCTCCTCAGTGTTTAACTGTCTAAGTGCTTATTCCTGTTCCAGCTCGATATCCAGCCCTAACGAGCGGATCTCCTTGACCAGTACATTAAAGGATTCTGGCATGCCAGCCTCCATACGATGCTCACCCTTAACAATATTCTCAAAAATCTTGGTACGACCGGAAACATCATCGGACTTCACCGTTAACATTTCCTGCAGGGTATAGGCCGCACCATAGGCCTCCAGGGCCCAGACCTCCATTTCACCAAAACGCTGACCACCGAACTGGGCCTTACCACCCAGAGGTTGCTGCGTCACCAGACTATAAGGACCAGTGGAACGAGCATGCATCTTGTCGTCGACCAGATGATTCAGCTTCAGTACATACATGTAACCAACAGTGGTCGGGCGATCGAATTTCACCCCGGTACGGCCATCGGTCAGGATGGTTTGGCCACTGCTGGGCAGGTCGGCCAGTTCCAGCATGCATTTCACTTCTTGCTCGGTGGCGCCGGCAAATACCGGGGTCGCCATCGGCACGCCTTCTCGCAGATTATCAGCCAGATGCAGAATTTCATCGTCGTCGAAACTGTCCAGGTCTTCCTTTTTACCGTCCTGGTTGTAGACTTTCTCCAGGAATTTGCGTACCTCGGTGGCATTGCGCTCCTGGTCCAGCATGCGGCCGATCTTTTTACCCAAACCACTTGCGGCCCAGCCCAGGTGGGTCTCCAGCACCTGGCCCACGTTCATACGTGACGGCACACCAAGCGGGTTCAGTACGATGTCTACCGGCGTGCCATCGTCCATGTAGGGCATATCTTCGACCGGTACGATGCGTGAGATCACACCCTTGTTACCATGACGCCCGGCCATTTTGTCACCGGGTTGCAGGCGGCGTTTCACGGCCACATACACCTTGACCATCTTCAGCACACCAGGAGCAAGGTCGTCACCAGAAGTAATCTTGGCCTTCTTCTCGGTAAACAGGGTATCGAAATATTCTTTTTGTTGCTCCAGATGCTTACGGATCTGCTCCACACTCTGGCTCGCCTCTTCATTTTGCAATCGCACCTGAAACCACTGTTCACGTGGCAATTCGCTCAGATAGGACTTGGTAACTTTGTCGCCAGAGTTGAGGCCATTAGGACCACCTTCAGCAACCTTGCCGCTGAAGATTTTCTCGATACGCGCATAGGTATCGTCCTCGACAATACGAAACTGATCGTTCAGGTCTTTTTGTACACGCTCCAGATCAAAGGTCTCATTTTGCCTGGCACGACTGTCCTTCTCCACCCCTTCACGGGTAAAGACACGCACATCAATAACGGTACCGCTCATGCCGGAAGGCAACCGCAATGAAGTATCTTTAACGTCCGAGGCCTTTTCACCAAAAATGGCACGCAGCAATTTCTCTTCCGGGGTCAGTTGCGTCTCCCCTTTCGGGGTCACTTTACCTACCAGGATATCGCCCGGGTTGACCTCGGCACCGATATAGACAATACCGGCTTCGTCCAGCTTGCTCAGTGCTCCTTCACCGACATTGGGAATGTCGCGGGTAATTTCTTCCGAACCCAGCTTGGTGTCACGGGCAACGTTGGACATCTCCTCGATATGAATGGTAGTGAACATGTCCTGCTCTACCACACGCTCGGAGATAAGAATCGAATCCTCAAAGTTGTAACCGTTCCAGGGCATAAAAGCGACCAGCACATTACGACCCAGGGCCAGTTCACCCATATCGGTAGAAGGTCCGTCAGCCAGCACATCGCCCTTGGCAATGACATCGCCAACGTTCACTAGTGGCTTCTGGTTGATATTGGTATTCTGGTTTGAACGTGTGTATTTGGTCAGACCATAGATGTCGACACCGACCTCACCAGGACTGGTTTCATCGTCATTCACACGTACTACTATACGGCTGGCATCAACAGAATCGACAACACCACCACGACGGGCGATCAGGGTAACGCCCGAGTCAATGGCCACGGTACGCTCCATACCGGTACCTACCAATGGCTTCTCACTACGCAGGGTTGGCACCGCCTGACGTTGCATATTGGAACCCATCAAGGCACGGTTGGCATCATCATGCTCCAGGAACGGAATCAACGACGCCGCCACCGATACAATTTGCGACGGCGCCACATCCATGAAGTTGACTTCATCCGGACTCGATATGGTAAATTCATTATTGGAACGACAGGACACCATCTCATCGGTGAGCTTGCCGTTCTTGTCCATCTGCGCATTGGCCTGGGCAATCATATATTTGCCCTCCTCAATCGCAGACAGGAATTCGATCTGATCCGTCACCTTACCTTTCTCTACCTTGCGGTATGGTGTTTCCAGGAAACCATATTCATTGGTACGAGCGTAGCAGGCCAGGGAATTAATCAAACCAATGTTCGGGCCTTCCGGAGTTTCAATCGGGCAAACACGGCCATAGTGCGTCGGGTGTACGTCGCGCACTTCAAAACCGGCACGTTCACGCGTCAGACCACCCGGGCCCAATGCGGAAACACGTCGCTTGTGTGTAACCTCGGACAGGGGATTGGTCTGGTCCATAAACTGGGACAGCTGACTGGAACCAAAAAATTCCCTGATAACGGCAGACACCGGCTTGGAATTAATCAACTCCTGTGGCATCAGGCCCTCGCTCTCGGCCAGGGTCAGACGCTCCTTGACGGCGCGTTCGACGCGGACCAGACCGATGCGAAACTGGTTCTCAGCCAGCTCACCGACCGAACGTACCCGTCGATTGGCCAGGTGGTCGATATCGTCCACGTCACCATGACCATTGCGCAGCTCGATCAGGATAGACATAACATAAATAATGTCTTCCTTGCTCAAAATACCCGGACCCTCGTCCTGGTCGCGGCCCACACGACGGTTAAACTTCATGCGACCGACCGCAGACAGGTCGTATCGATCGACATTAAAGAACAAGTTGTTAAACAATGTTTGCGCCGCATCCTTGGTTGGTGGCTCACCAGGACGCATCATACGGTAGATCTCGATTTGCGCTTCCAGCGGATCGGTGGTGGGATCCAGGCGCAGCGTATCGGCGATAAAGGAACCGTGATCCAGCTCATTGCTATAAATAGTGTTAATGGTTTCCAGATTAAGCTCGGACAGACGCTCCAGCAATTCCGGGGTAATCAGCTCATTGGCCTGGGCCACCAGTTCGCCAGTCCCGGTATCAATAATGTCTTCCGCCAGCGCCCGCTCCAGCAACAGGGTCTCAGGCACAACAATGGACTTCATGCGTGATTTTTCCAGATCCCGAATGTGCTTGGCGGTGATACGACGACCGGCAGGAACCAGGACGTCTCCTTTTGGTGTCTTGATATCGAAGTCCAGTTGCAAACCACGAAAACGCGTCGGTACCAGTTCTATCCTGCATTCCTTCCTGGAGATATGAAACGTATCCTGCTCAAAAAAAGTGGACAGAATCTCCTGGGCATTCATACCCAGGGCACGCAGCAGGATAGTCGCCGGCAGTTTACGACGACGGTCGATACGTACATACAGAATATCCTTGGGATCAAACTCGAAATCAAGCCAGGATCCACGATAAGGAATAACGCGTGCCGAAAATAATAATTTTCCGGACGAATGGGTCTTGCCGTAATCGTGCTCGAAAAAGACACCAGGAGAGCGATGCAACTGGGAAACAATAACCCGCTCGGTACCATTAATAATAAAAGTACCGTTATCGGTCATGAGCGGAACTTCGCCAAGATAGACTTCCTGCTCCTTGATATCGCGCACAGTTTTGCCACCAGTAGACTCATTCGCATCAAAAACGGCGAGGTGTACCAGTACGCGTAGCGGTGCCGAATACAACAGACCACGCTGCTGGCATTCCATGACATCAAACTGGGGGGTGCCCAAACGGTAGCTGACAAACTCCAGGGCAGAGTTGCCATTATAGCTCTCGATCGGAAAAATCGATTTAAAGGCGGCCTGCAATCCCTGATCAATACGCTGCTCAGGCGGGACATCGGCCTGCAAGAACTTGCGATAGGATTTCAACTGGATATCCAACAAATACGGGACCTTGAGAATGCTGTCCTGTTTGTTGAACGATTTACGAATGCGTTTCTTTTCTGTAAAAGAGTATGTCATACCCACCTCAAGCTGCTTTGTTTCCGTGCCCTGTTTCGCTTGTCTGATCCGTTATCACGACAGTTCAAACAAGCACAAAAGAGTTTGCCGACCATTAGCGATCAGCAAGCCCCTCGTGTACCCTGCACACGCCCACCAAAAAAGTGGGCGTGTTTTGTTACCCAAGCTGTAAAAAACCAACTGATCTTACTTCAGCTCGACTTTCGCGCCAGCTTCTTCCAGTTGTTTCTTCATATCTGCGGCTTCATCTTTGGTGGCGCCTTCCTTAACGGTTGCCGGGGCAGATTCCACCAAATCCTTGGCTTCTTTCAGACCCAGACTGGTGACAGCACGTACGGCCTTAATCACCGACACCTTGTTGCCGCCCATCTCAGCCAGGACAACGTCAAAGCTGTCTTTTTCTTCAGCCGCACCGGCATCGCCACCTGCCGCCGGAGCAGCAACAGCAACGGCAGCGGCCGCCGCAGATACACCAAATTTATCTTCCATCTCTTTGATCAGCTCTGACAGCTCTAACACTGACATGCTGGAAATGGACTCAAGAATTTCTTCTTTTGAAACAGCCATAATTTACTCCTGTTCGCTAAATGCGTTGTTTGTTCAGTATCAAGATGCGGCTTCCTGTTTGCTGTCACGGACAGCAGCCAGGGCACGCACAAATGACGTAGGTACTTCGTTAAGCGTCTGTACAAATTTCTGGATCGGTGCTTGCATGGTACCGAGCAGCTTGGCCAGCAATTCATCATGGCCGGGCAAACAGGCCAGCGCTGTCACTTCCTCCAGGGAAATAGCTTTGCCATCCATTACGCCCGCCTTAATGACGAGATGCTCATTATTTTTGGCAAACTCTTTCAGTACTTTTGCAACCGACACCGGATCAGCAGACGCAGCAAAGGCCACGGGACCCACCAGGTGGTCCTTAAGACACTCAAATTGTGAGCCTTCGACAACACGACGTGCCAGTGTGTTCTTGATCACTCTGAGAAACACATTGGACTCGCGCGCCCTGGCCCGCAATTCCGTCATTTGCGCAACGGTTAAGCCACGGTACTCAGCCAGAATCGCGGTGCTGGCAGACGATAAAGCATCGCTTACCTCCGCAACTACAGCCTGCTTTTGCTCTAAATTAAGACTCATATGAGCCAACCTCCGTTTTACAAATAAGCGGCGACCGCTAACAGGAGTAATCCTGATCTCGGGAACGCCATCTACGCAGGCCAACATCCTTACGGATATTACTTAAGCGCTTTCACACACCTGCGGTCTTTGATAACCCTTGAAGTTGGAGTCATCCCAACTTCAAGGCCCAAAGTCTTTCGCCAGACTAATCCAGCGGCAACGCCCTAAAGCGATGCCACATCGACCCGGATCCCGGGACCCATGGTCAACGATAATGATACTTTCGCGATATACGTACCCTTGGCCGATGCCGGCCTGGCTTTGTGCAAGGCGTCCAGCAGGGCCATTACATTTTCCTTCAAGTCAGCCGGTGCAAACGATGCCTTGCCTATGGCGCAATGCACGATACCGGCCTTGTCCAGCCTGAACTGCACCTGACCGGCCTTGGCATTCTGTACCGCCTTGGCAACATCCGGGGTCACCGTGCCCACCTTGGGGTTTGGCATCAAACCACGCGGACCCAGAATCTGGCCCAACTGACCAACGACGCGCATAGCATCCGGGGTGGCAATGGCAATATCAAAATTAATGTTGCCTTTCTTCACATCCTCGGCCAGATCGTCCATACCGACAATATCGGCACCGGCCTTTTTGGCCGCCTCGGCCTGTTCGCCATCGGTAAAGACGGCCACACGAACGGTCTTACCGGTACCCTTCGGCATCACGGTAGCACCACGGACATTCTGGTCTGACTTGCGGGCGTCAACACCCAGGTTAATGACAACATCAACGGATTCATCAAACTTGGCGCTGGCGGTTTCCTTCAGCAGATTCAGGGCATCGTCCAGGGGATAGGCCTTGTCACGATCCACCTTGGCGGCCACGGCTTGCATACGCTTTGCTACTTTTGCCATGTCACACATCCTCCGTTTCGATACCCATGCTACGGGCGCTACCGGCGATAATCTTCACAGCCGCATCCATATCATTGGCATTCAGATCGGCCATCTTGGTAGTGGCGATTTCCTCCAACTGGGCACGACTGACCCTGGCCACCTTGTCGGTGTGGGGCGTACCGGAACCCTTCTTGATGCCGGCCGCTTTCTTTAACAATACTGAAGCTGGCGGTGTCTTTTTAATAAAGGTAAAGCTTTTATCGCTGTACACGGTGATCACCACCGGTATCGGCATGCCTTGCTCCATTTTCTGGGTCTCGGCATTAAACGCTTTACAGAAGTCCATAATATTGAGGCCATGCTGGCCCAATGCGGGACCTACGGGCGGACTCGGGTTGGCCTGACCGGCAGGCACCTGCAGCTTGATGTAGGTATCAATCTTCTTTGCCACGTTACTACTCCTATGGGTGCAAACGCCTCCCGGCTCCCCAAATAAATATAAGTTTCGAGTAGCGAGGTTCCAGGGATTAGGAAAATCTTGATATGCGCCGCAGGCGCATATATTTATCCTCTAGAAACTAGCAACTCGTACCTAAGCCCTGTCGAGAAGAGCGTCAGCTCTTCTCGACCTGGGAAAAATCCAGCTCTACCGGTGTCATGCGCCCAAAAATAGACACCGCTACACGCAATTTGTTCTTGTCAAAATTGACGTCTTCAACGGTACCGTTGAAGTCGGCAAACGGTCCATCAATCACACGGACCTGTTCGCCCGGAGCAAAAGAAAACTTCGGACGCGGTTTGTCCACACCTTCCTGCATTTGTTGCAGTATGGCATTGGCCTCTTTCTCCGTGATCGGGGCCGGCCTGGTGCCGGAACCACCGATAAAACCGGTCACCTTGGGAACACCCTTCACCAGGTGCCAGGTCTCGTCGGTCATTTCCATATTGACCAGGACATACCCCGGGAAAAATTTACGTTCCGAGACACGTTTCTGGCCACCACGCATTTCCTCAATAGTCTCGGTTGGCACCAGAATGTCACCAAACTTGTCTTCCATACCGGCATTGACCAAATGTTCCTTCAGGGAACGTGCGGCCTGTTTTTCAAAACCGGAGTAAGCATGCACTACAAACCATTCTTTGGCCATTATGTCTTCCCCGCACCGGTCAGGACTTTCACACCTTTCAATAACATCCAGTCCACTCCCCACAGGAACAAGGCAATCAGCAGCACCAGGACAAAGACAATAATCGTCATTTGCATGGTCTCCTTGTACCCTGGCCAGACCACCTTGCGCAGTTCCAGTCGTGCGGTCTTGGCAAATTCCCAGGTCCGCTTGCCATAACCTGACGTCATGGCGACCAGGGCCGCGACAATGGTGGCGCCCACCACCATCAGGACGCGTACCGATTGCGCCTGCGTATCAAAATAGTAAAAGGCAACGATGCCGACCGCTAATGCCAGCACTGCGCCTGTTAACCTTAGTTTATCCATTAACAAAAACCTTTCATTCGACAACTCTGGCAGGCCAGGAGGGAATCGAACCCCCAACCCCCGGTTTTGGAGACCGATGCTCTGCCAATTGAGCTACTGGCCTAAATTCAGTTACGAGGATTGAGGTTCGAGGATCGAGGTACGAGGGTCAAGGATTTCTTCCTCGCTACTCGTCCCTTTATCCCTTGTTACTCGCTACTCGTCCCTTTATCCCTTGTTACTCGCTACTCGTCCCTGATCCCTTGTTACTCCACAACCTTCGATACCACACCGGCACCGACGGTACG
>CAJVXG010000015.1 GCA_913009215.1 uncultured Gammaproteobacteria bacterium
CATAATATTTCCGGGCCAGGAGTTAATACCAGGCGACTATTCTATAGTTCCGTACCCGGAACCAGTGTTAGTATTTCATAGCCCTGGCTGACCACAAGAATGGTGTGCTCCCATTGCGCCGACAGGCTATGGTCGGCGGTGACTACTGTCCACTTGTCCGGCATCAGCTTTACTTCGGGACGCCCGGCATTAATCATGGGCTCAATAGTGAAAGTCATACCTTCCTTCAATATTTCTTTAGTACCGGGTTCTCCATAATGCAACACCTGCGGCTCTTCGTGAAATTGCAAGCCAATACCATGACCGCAGTACTCGCGTACAACGGAGCAGTGATTGCTCTCGGCACGCTGTTGGATGGCGTGGCCAATATCACCCAGATGGATACCGGGTTTAACCATTTCGATACCGGTTTTCATACAATCGTAACTTATTCGGGCGATACGTTCCGCCTGCACCGATGGTTTGCCAACAAAAAACATTCTGCTGGTATCGCCATGATAACCATCCTTGATCACGGTGATATCGATATTAATGATGTCGCCTTTTTTAAGGACGCGGTTGCCAGGGATACCGTGACAAACCTGGTGATTGACCGAGGTACAAATGGACTTCGGAAAACCGCGATAATTTAGCGGTGCCGGTATGGCATCCAGGTCGTTGACGATAAAATCGTGGCAGATTCTGTCCAGATCATCGGTGTGGACTCCGGCTTTGACCTCCGCCTCGATCATGGTCAGGACCTCAGCGGCCAGTCTGCCCGCTGTCCGCATTTTCTCAATTTCTTCTGCGGTTTTGATGCTGATTGCCATGTTCTTTCTGATTCCTTTGTTTTTATCCGGGTTAAAGCGGCCTAAATAGCATTATTAGCGACTTTGTCAGCAGACTAAAGGGCTACGGTCTATTTTTATACAATAGTGCAAAGTCCTGAAATCATTGTTGAAAACCGGGCAGTATGGTATAAAATCGCGCTTTTTAACTAAACCTCACATGGGTCGGCACGTGTATCCGGGTGCCCCGTTACTTTTAAGAGAGGCTGGGCCTCTTTAGTACCGGGGTTGGTATACGGGACTCATGGCGGATAAACCCTTATTGGAGTATACAAAATGAATCAAGTCAGCATGCGTCAAATGCTGGAGGCCGGTGTGCATTTCGGCCACCAAACCCGTTTTTGGCACCCCAAGATGCGCCCCTATATTTTCGGTGAGCGTAACAAGATCCATATCATCAATCTAGAGAAAACACTGCCTCTCTTCCTGGAAGCGATGGCTTTCCTGAACAATCTGGTTGCCAACAGAGGCACCATACTGTTTGTTGGTACGAAACGTCAGGCAGGTCAGGTCATTAAAGAAGAGGCGGAGCGTTGTAACTCTCCTTTTATTAATTTCCGTTGGCTGGGTGGCACCTTAACAAATTACAAGACCGTAAAGAAGTCTATTGAGCGACTGAAGCATATCGATGCCATGATGGAAGATGGCAGTATCGACAAGCTGGTGAAGAAAGAAGCACTTTCTGTGTCCCGCGAACGTGAAAAACTCAATCGCAGCCTTGAGGGTATCAAGGATATGCGCGGCCTGCCTGACGCGCTATTCGTTATTGACGTTGGTCACGAATACATTGCTGTGGCCGAAGCGAACAAACTGAACATCCCGGTTGTTGCGGTAGTGGATACAAACTGTAAGCCAGATGGGGTCGATTACGTTATTCCGGGTAATGACGATGCGGCACGCGCCATTCATCTATATGCCAGTACAGCGGCCGATGCCATTATTGCCGGCCAGGAGGCAGCGGCGCTAACTACACCTGCCACCGATGATGACTTTATTGAGGTCGAGGAAGAGCAGGGTAGCGTGAAGGCTACTGTAAAGAAAAAAGCGGTTACGAAAAAGAAAACTACAGTGAAAAAGAAAACAGCCAGCAAAAAGAAAGTCGCTGCAAAAAAAGAAGATGATCAGGCAGATAGCAGCGATAGTGCTGATAGTAGCCCGGAACAGGAAAGCTGATCACATATTGTGAAACGGGCAAGGGGGCATGCGCCCCTTTGTTTTTCATGGCTAAAGAATTTTATTGAACAAGTTTGATGGAGAAACTGATGGCGATTACCGCATCTCAAGTTAAAGAATTACGTGAAAGAACCGGTCTTGGAATGATGGACTGCAAGAAGGCCTTGCAGGAAACCGACGGAGACATGGACGCCGCAATAGATACGTTACGTAAAAAAGCAGGATCCAAGGTAGAGAAGAAGGCAGGTCGTATAGCAGCAGATGGAATTGTCGAGATTCATATCGGTGACGATAATAAATCAGCCAGCATGGTTGAAATTAATTCCGAGACAGATTTTGTTGCCAAGAGTGATGACTTTAGAAATTTTGCCAGTGAAGTAACCAGCGTAGTTACTCCCGCAACAGCGGAAGATATTGACAAATTGTTGTCGTCGATGATCGGAAAAGAAACCGTGTCATCGAAGCTCGAAGGACTGGTAGCGAGATTAGGTGAAAAAATGAGTATCAGAAGAGCTACTTGTTTCGGATCAGAGAAAGGGGTGATTGCAGGCTATATCCATGGCAGACGTATAGGAGTCCTTGTCGAGATGGAGAGAGGTGACCTGGAACTATGCCGTGATCTTGCTATGCACATTGCAGCCAGTAAACCGGAGTTTATTCTGCCTGAAGACGTACCAGCAGATCTGGTGGCAAAAGAGAGAGAAATCTACAGGGCGCAAGCCGAAGAGAGTGGCAAGCCGGATGAGATCATTATCAAAATGGTGGAAGGCCGTATCTCCAAATACCTTAATGAGATCACTCTTGTTGGTCAGCCATTTGTTAAAGACCCGGACATCAGGGTGGGTAAGTTGCTTGATAAGGCCAATGCAAAAGTAAATCGTTTTGAACGTTTTGAAGTAGGGGAAGGTATGGAGAAGCGTGATGAGGATTTCGCTGCAGAGGTAATGTCGCAAGTTAAAGGTGAATAGTTAACCAATGACTACTGCAAGTTCCACCAAATATCGTCGCATCCTGCTGAAACTGAGCGGTGAAGCCCTGATGGGTGATGCAGCATATGGCATCAACAAGGATGTATTGCAATATATGGTCGATGAAATCAAAACGGCCACGGATCTGGGAGTAGAGGTAGGTATTGTTATTGGTGGCGGTAATTTCTTTCGTGGCTTGTCTGACTCTGCCTCAAGTATGGATCGGGCCAATGGTGATTATATAGGTATGCTGGCGACGATTATGAATGCGCTGGCGTTACAGGGTGCCCTGAACAAGTCTGGTATGAGGGCCCGGGTGTTGTCTGCATTGAAAGTTGGCGAAGTGATTCCGGCCTATTCGCGAGATGATGCCTTGACCTTTCTGGCCAATAAAGAGATTGTTATTTTTGCAGCAGGTACAGGTAACCCGTTTTTTACTACCGATACGGCAGCAAGTTTGCGGGCACTGGAAATTGATGCTGATCTGATGTTGAAGGCGACAAAGGTTGATGGTGTCTACGACAAAGACCCGGCAAGATATGATGATGCCAAACGATACGACACACTGACCTATAACGTTGTGCTCGAAAAGAACCTCGGCGTAATGGATGCTGCTGCGGTGGCTTTATGCCGTGATAATAATTTACCGCTGTATGTATTTAATGTTAACCACAAAGGGGCATTGGCTAGCATACTAACTGGAACGCAGGTGGGTACATTGGTGCAGGCAGGAGAATAATAATGGCTGAAACGATAAGTGAAATAATTAAAGACGCAGAAGACAGAATGGGAAAGTCCGTCGCCAATCTGAGGACGGATCTGGGGAAGATACGAACGGGTAGGGCACACGCGGGCTTACTCGATCACCTGCAAGTAAATTACTACGGGACCATGACGCCTATCAATCAGGTCGCTAATGTTTCTGCAGAGGATGCACGCACTTTGTTAGTTACGCCATGGGAGAAGAACATGGTACAGGTCATTGAGAAGGCGATTATGGAGTCAGACCTTGGTCTTAACCCTGTTTCAGCAGGGCAGGTGATCCGAATACCTATGCCAATCCTTACCGAAGAAAGAAGAAAAGAACTTGCCAAGCTGGCCAGGTCCGAGGGAGAACAGACCAGGGTGGCAATACGCAATATACGTAGAGACGCCAATCACCATCTCAAGGAACTGTTAAAGAAGAAAGAAGTCTCCGAGGATGAGAACAAGCGGGCAGAAGACACTGTACAAAAAAGTACAGATAATTCTATCAATCAAGTAGATGAGATTGTCAATAATAAAGAAAAAGAAATTATGGAAATCTAGTATTCGGATTTACTGATCATATAATACACACATGAACATGTCGGCCAGCAATAAACAAGAAAAGGGTATGCATAACAGCGCTGCATTGCCGCAACATATAGCGGTTGTTATGGACGGTAACGGTCGTTGGGCAAGAAAACGTGGATTACCAAGAATTGCCGGCCACAAGAAGGGCGTTGATATGGTGAGAACCATGATTGCTTCCTGCAGTGAGAAAAAAATACCATATCTGACACTATTTGCCTTTAGTAGTGAAAACTGGCGCAGACCGGAAAAAGAAGTGAAGCTGTTGATGGAACTATTTGTGCAGGCGATAGATAGCGAGATTAAGAAGCTGCATAAGAATAATATTCGCTTCCAGGTTATCGGAGATAAAATACGGTTTGGCGACAAATTGATTAATCAAATTGAACAGGCGGAAGCGCTTACAAAAAATAATGACGGCATGTTGCTAAATATTGCCGCAAATTATGGTGGGCGCTGGGATTTGGTACAGGCTGCGAAATCTTTGGCTGAAGATGTGGTTTCTAATAAAGTCAGTGCTGAAAAGATTAATGAGGATTTATTCTCTTCCTATTTATGTCTATCCGATTGTCCCGAGCCTGACCTTTTTATACGTACCGGCGGAGAGCACAGAATTAGTAATTTCCTGCTTTGGCAGCTTGCCTATACCGAGTTCTATTTTACCGATACCTTATGGCCTGGGTTCAGCACGGAAGAATTTGAAGTAGCATTACTTTCCTTTGCCCAGAGACAAAGACGTTTCGGGAAAACGGAAGAGCAAGTCGAAGCTGCACGTCATGCTTAAACAGAGAATAATAACCGGATCCATTCTGGCCCTTGTTGTAGTTTCATTATTATTTCTATTGCCATCACTCTGGTTTGCGGGATTGTTCGGGGTAGCTCTTCTTTTGGTTGCCTGGGAGTGGGCAGGCTTGTGTGGCTACAGAAAGAAAAGTCTACGCTATATTTATGTCCTGGTTGTATTATCAACCGGGGTCGTATTTTTATTGTTAACTCTGCAGAATCCAGTGACAACGAAGTTTGTACTGATTGTGGCCAGTGCCTGGTGGATAATGGCATTGATTGATCTCCTGGGTGGTAAATCGGATACTCCACTTTCTGCTTCCCCGATGGTGAAATTAATCAGCGGAATATTGCTGATTGTTGCCATGTGGTTGTCGGTGTATTACCTGCACAAGTTCGATAGTAACAGCCCCGCTGCCCTGCTTTTTCTTTTCCTCCTGGTCTGGTTGGCGGATTCCGGTGCCTATATAACTGGCAAGCTATGGGGCAAAACGAAATTGGCGCCAAACGTGAGTCCGGGTAAAACCATAGAAGGATTGTTTGGTGGTATTGTTGCGGTGTCATTGTTTTCACTATTGACAGGATATTTTTATGCGCATCTTCCTTTGCAGGCATTGTTGCTGTTGCTGTTAATAGCAGTAGTAGTCACACTTTTTTCTGTCCTTGGCGATTTAGTTGAAAGTAAATATAAGCGTATTGCCGGTATCAAGGATAGTGGAGATATACTGCCTGGACATGGAGGTATTCTGGACAGGATTGATGGTTTTGCGGCAGCAGCTCCTGTCTTTACGCTCTGTTGGTTTAGTATTCTGGACAAAGGTGCGCAATGACGATCTCTGCGAACAATAGCATCGCAACCACCGGTTTAACGATACTTGGATCCACGGGATCGATTGGCGTGAATACCCTGGATGTGGTATCTCGACATCCGCAACGTTTCCGCATCATTGCCCTGACCGCACATACTCAAGTTGACCGGCTCTTTGACCAGTGCAAGGAGTTTAAACCAATGATGGCTGTAATGAAGGATGAAGAAGCTGCGGATCAGCTGAAGAAAAGATTACAATCAGAAGGTATGCAAATTGAGGTCAAGTTCGGTCTTGATGGGTTAATGGCCGCATCAACACATAAAGGCACGCAGGCCGTTATGGCTGCGATAGTCGGTGCCGCAGGCTTGTTACCCACGCTGGAGGCAGTGAAAAATGGCAAACGTGTTCTGTTGGCCAATAAAGAGCCATTGGTTATGTCGGGAGCCATCTTTCTTGAAGAGGCAAAAAAGTCTGGCGCACAGCTGCTACCGATCGATAGTGAACATAATGCCATTTACCAGTGTTTGCCGGACAATTATATTGCTGGCCAGGCCTATGAGGGGTTGGAGCAGATACTGTTGACTTGTTCAGGCGGGCCGTTTCTCAATGCCAAGCCGGGAACTCTTGTCGACGTCACCCCGGAGCAGGCTTGCGCTCATCCAAAATGGTCTATGGGCAGAAAAATATCTGTAGATTCGGCAACCTTGATGAATAAGGGGCTTGAAGTGATAGAGGCCAGCTGGCTCTTTGGTGTCCCGCCGAGTCGGATCCAGGTGGTTATTCATCCGCAAAGCGTTATTCATTCTATGGTCAAGTACATTGATGGTTCTGTGTTGGCACAGATGGGTAATCCGGATATGCGAATACCGATTGCCCATGCGCTGGCCTGGCCGGGGCGTATTGGTTCTGGCGCCAAACCACTTGATTTGTTCGAGATAGCCAGACTTGATTTCCAGAAACCGGATATGAAAAAATTCCCTTGCCTGCAACTGGCGTATAATGCCGCCGAGCAAGGAGGAACGGCGCCAGCGGTGTTAAACGCGGCTAATGAGATTGCTGTTGAGGCCTTTTTGGAAAGAAGGGTGGGGTTCCTGGATATTCCCAGGATCATCAAACACACTTTGCAAACAGCCAACATCAGCAAGGATATTACCCTGAGCTCTATTCTCAAAGAAGATAGCGCCGCACGGGCCAGGGCCCATGATTACATTAATTCGAATATAAAAGGTGTTGCCTGATATGTTGAGTTTGTTATATACCATTGGCGCTTTCGTAGTTGCGTTAAGCATCCTTATTATTGTCCACGAGTTTGGTCATTACTGGGTGGCCAGAAAACTCGGCGTCAAGGTTTTAAAGTTCTCGGTGGGTTTTGGCAAAACCATATTCTCGCGCAAACTAGGGAAAGATCAAACCGAATTTGTCGTTTCCATGTTGCCACTCGGCGGTTATGTAAAAATGCTGGATGAATCAGAAGGCAAGGTAAGTAAGGCCGAGCTGCACCGTGCATTTAACAGGCAGTCTATACCAAAGCGTATGGCGATTGTGCTTGCTGGCCCGGCATTTAATTTTCTGTTTGCAATATTGGCTTTTTGGATCGTTTATTCTGTTGGGATCCAGGATATCAAGCCGGTTATTGGTGAGGTCAGGAGCAATTCCATTGCAGCGGTGGCCGGGCTTAGCAAGGGTGACGAGATACTGGAAATAGATGGAAAGGATGTCCAGGCGTGGAGTCACCGGAGGCTCTATATTTTTCACAAGGCACTTAAGGCGGAGAATGTCACACTCAAAGTAAAAAGCAGGCGCAACGAAACAAAAATAGTGACACTGAACCTGCAAAAGATTCCCGCGAACCGTATTGATGCACAATTATTCAGTCGTGAATTGGGCATCAGACCGGATTTACCGCTGGCACCAGCGATGGTAGGGAAGGTTCTTGATGGACCAGCCAAAAAGGCAGGGATGCAGGAAGGCGATCGTGTTGTTGCGATCGACGGTAAAAAAATACAGACTTTTGCAGAAATGGCACGTTATATTCATGCGCGACCCGGTCGCAAGATGAATGTGACCGTTATCAGGGACGGGGTGCGTAAGAACATGCGCCTTACTACTATGTCTTTCAAGTACAAGGACAAAATTATAGGTCGTATTAACATAGGATATAAACCAACTCGCATCCCTGATTCCTATCGCACAAAAATTAAATATCCTGTCGGGGGCGCCCTGAAAGAGGCCGTCGGCGATACCTGGCTGATGTCTGTGTTGACCCTGAAAATGTTGTATAAAATGGTGTTGCTTGAAGTTTCAGTAAAGAATATCAGCGGCCCAATAACAATTGCCGAGTATGCAGGTAGCACAGCAAGGTCAGGTATAGTGCGATTCTTGATGTTTCTTGCTGTCGTCAGTATCAGTCTGGCTATTTTGAATCTACTGCCAGTACCGGTTCTTGATGGTGGTCACTTTATGTATTACGTAATTGAGGCAATAAAAGGAAAACCGGTATCAGAGAAAACTCTTCAGATAGGACAAACCATCGGTCTGATTTTGCTGGGGATGCTTATGTTACTCGCATTTTATAATGATATAACGCGACTTATTAAATAATAATATATAAGAATAAAGAATGATTTTTCGTAAATTAGTATTACTCATCCTGTTTATTGTTCTGCCAACAAACATTGCGTTGGCAGTAAGCAAATTTCTTGTCAAGGAAATAAGGGTAGAAGGTCTGCAGAGAATATCTGCCGGTACCGTATTTAATTATATCCCGGTCAAGGTTGGCGACCTTATGACACCGGAATTGTCCAGATTGGCAATCCGGAAATTGTTTAAAACCGGTTTCTTTCGAGATGTCCGTCTGGAGCGCGAAGGCAATGTATTGGTAATTCAGGTAGTAGAAAGACCAACCATTACCAAAATAACCATTGAGGGTTCTAAAGAGATTTCTGAGGAAGACCTGAAACAAACCATGAAGCAACTCGGTTTGGCGGAGGGACGAGTATTTAATCGTTCTTTGCTTGATAAGGTGGAGAGAGAACTTAAGAAGACCTATTATAATGTTGGTAAGTATTCAGCACGCATAACAACAACCGTGACTCCATTGGAGCGTAACCGCGTTATGTTACAACTGGATATCTCCGAAGGCAGGAAATCGGCTATTGTCGGCATTCATTTGGTAGGGAATGAAAAATTCAAAGACAAAAAACTGAGAAAGAACTTTAAACAAAAAACCAGGTCCAGTTTTGGTTTATTCAGATCGCGTTATCAGTATTCGAAACAGAAACTGGTGGGGGATATAGAAAGTCTACGTAATTATTACCAGAATCGTGGTTTCATGAAGTTTAATGTGGAATCTACACAAGTATCAATTACTCCGGATAAAGAAAATGTTTTTGTAACAATCAATATCAGCGAAGGAAAAAAATATACGATATCCGGAATAAATATCGCCGGTAAGCTGGTTTTACCGGAAGCGGATATCAGAAAATTAATCACCATAAAGCCTGGCGATGTATTCTCCAGGAAGATTACTACCAGGATCCAAAAGTACATCAATGATGCACATGGTGATATAGGGTATGCTTTTTCAAAGGTCAATATTGAGCCCAAAATCGATGAAGCAACTGCAACAGTATTATTCACTTTTAATATCGACCCAGGTCAACGGGTATATGTAAGGAGAATTAATTTTTCCGGTAATACTATAACAAGCGATACCGTTTTACGAAGAGAGATGAGGCAACTGGAAGGGGGATGGTTATCAAGAAAGAACATTGAACGATCCAGGGTAAGGCTGCAGCGATTGGGATTCTTTGATTCTGTACGGATTAAAACCGAAAGGGTGGCAGGTTCCTCAGACCAGATGGACGTTACATTTGTGGTTAAGGAGCGACAGACCGGAAACGTCAATTTGTCAGTGGGTTATTCTGATGTTGACGGTGCCATTATCAGTGCCGGGGTTACACAATCTAATTTGTTTGGATCTGGCAAGAATCTCAGCGTATCGGTTAATCGAAGTGACTCTACCAAAAATGCTAACTTTAGTTATTCCAATCCCTATTACACACTCGATGGAGTTAGCCGCGGTTTTAATTTATTTGTTACCGAGATTGACGCAGAAAAAGCATTCACCGCAGCCTATAATTCAAAAACCCTTGGTCTTGGTATGTTTTACGGGATTCCGGTATCAGAAAATAGAAGGCTGACGTTTGGTTTAACCGTAGAATCTCTGGAAATCTCAGTGCGTTCCGATACAGCGCAAGTGGCCAAGGATTTTGTGGCTGCGAACGGGGAAAAGAATACAATACTCAGGGCCAATCTATCCTGGGTGTACGATACTTTGAATAGCAGGGTATTCCCGTCAAAAGGTACTGTGCACCGTGTTTCCCTCGAAAGCGCTATACCTGGTAGTGAGCTCGAATATTATAGTCTCAACTATACGACCTTGAGATTTTGGAAAGTGACGGAAAGAACCACTTTCAGGGCAAAGCTGAATCTAAGTTATGGCGATGGCTTCGGTGATACGGAGACGCTACCCTTCTACAAAAATTATTTTGCAGGAGGTAGTAATACATTACGCGGCTATAAGTCTCGTTCGATAGGCCCGATAGATAAGGCCACACCTTTCGATCCCATTGGCGGTAGCAAGCGTATATTGACTTCTTTGGAGTACTTTTTCCCAGCACCTGGGGCGGCTGAGGGCAACAATAAACTAAAGTTGAGCCTATTTGTAGATGGGGGTATGGTATACGGGCCTGGGGAGGATGTAGACCTGAGCACCATGCGCTATACCGCAGGATTATCGGTTAGTTGGTTTACAGCCGTAGGCCCATTGCGTTTGAGCTTCTCAACTCCGTTGAATGAAGAGCCGGGCGACGATACAGAATCGTTTCAATTCTCAATCGGTGTTCCTTTCAGGTAATTCAGACATAGGATGATGAATTTGTACAGAATGAAAATAAAACAGGTCATATTAATAAGTTTGGCGGTAATATGCCTTGGCTTTTTGCCGGGATTTGCAGATGCTGCTGGCCTAAAAATTGGTTATGTCAATATGGCGAAAGTGATCAAGAAGTCACCGCAAGCCGAGAATGCACTAAAGAAGCTCAGGGCAGAATTTGGTCCCAGGGATAAAAAACTGGTTGCGAAACGAAATGCCATCAAGGTCCTGGAACAGAACCTGATCAAGAATTCCCAGGTAATGAAACCTTCAGAACGACGCCTGAAAGAGCGTGATATTATACAAAAGAAAAGAGAACTCCGGCGTGAGTCACAGGAGTTTAATGAGGATTACAGCCTGCGCAGAAACGAAGAGCTGGCATCTCTACAAAAAGTAGTTAAGAAAGCTATTTTGGAGATTGCCAGAAGAGATCGCTTTGACCTCATAGTACATGAAGGAGTCACTCTTTATTCCAGCAAGAGAATTGATCTAACCGAGAAAGTACTCCGGAAATTAGGTAAAAAATAATCAGCATATGACTATCAGGCTGGCAGAACTGGCCGAGAAGGTTAATGGACATATCAAGGGTGATGGCGAGGAACTTATCACTTCGGTCGCAACGCTCGAGAATGCAACGTCAGGCCAAATCAGTTACATCGCAGAAAAGAAATATATCCCGCTTCTTAAACAAACCAGGGCATCAGCCGTTATACTTTCTGAGCATGTAGCTGATCAATTTACAGGTAATGCCCTGATTATGGATAATCCACGACTGGGTTTCGCCATCATTGCTCAATTATTGTCACCCATACAGGATATCATCAAAGGTATACACCCTTCGGCCTGCATAGATGAGGCAGCAACCATTGACCCCGATGTTTCCATTGGGCCCCAGTGTGTTATTGGGCCGCATGTAAGAATTGGGTCTGGGTGCATTATTTATCCGAATGTCACAATCCAGGCAGGAGTGCAGGTCGGACAGGAGTGTGTAATCCATGCCGGTGTTGTGATCGGAGCCGATGGCTTTGGTTTCACCAAAGACCAGGACCAATGGGTCAAGGTGCCACAGTTGGGCACGGTTGTTATTGGAAACCAGGTCGAGATCGGCGCCAATACGACGATTGACCGTGGTGCACTGGAAAATACCATTATTGAAGATGGTGTTAAATTGGATAATCTTGTTCAGATCGCACATAACGTGCATATTGGCGAGAACACGGCCATAGCGGCATGCACCGGGATAGCCGGGAGTACCAGTATTGGCAAACGCTGTACTGTCGGTGGACAAGCTACCATCCTGGGACATTTGCAAATAGTTGATGATGTGCATATTACCGCCAGCTCGTTGGTCACAGGCTCCATCAATAAAGCAGGCAAGTACTCGTCCAGCATTCCTGCCATATCGGGGAGGGAGTGGAACAAGAATGTAGCCAGATTGCTTAAACTGGACCAGTTAATGCGAATATTAAAAAATAAATGATTATTATATAACTATTGGGGACTGCTACGTTGAATCAACTTGATATACACGAAGTGCTTAAGCACTTGCCGCATCGGTATCCGTTTATTCTGATCGATCGCGTATTGGATTATACGCCAAACGAAACCTTGACCGCGATCAAGAACGTTACCATCAATGAGCCATTTTTCCAGGGTCATTTCCCGCATCGCCCGGTCATGCCAGGCGTTCTGGTTGTGGAGGCCATGGCGCAGGCCTGCGCCATTCTCACATTTAAAAGTCAGGGTACTTATCCGGGGGATGACGCGGTGTATTATTTTGTCGGAATTGACAAGGCGCGTTTCAAGAAACCGGTCGAACCCGGTGACCAATTACTGATCAAGGTGGATGTAGACCGAATCATGAGGGGAATATGGCGCTTCAAGGCGGAAGTCACTGTTGATGAACAGGTCTGTTGTTCGGCCGAACTAATGTGTACTTACAAGGAAATCAAGGAGTGATACACCAGACCGCCATTGTCCATAAAGATGCTAAGTTGGCGGATGATGTAGAGGTCGGCCCATATACGATTATTGGTGCCAGGGTAGAGATCGCTGAGGGTTGCTGGATTGGCCCCCATGTGGTCATTAATGGTCCGACCAAAATAGGGAAAAACAGCAAGATATACCAGTTCTCCTCTATTGGGGATGCACCACAGCACTCGGGACATCAAGGAGAGGATACCCGACTGGAAATCGGTGAACGTAATATTATTCGTGAATATTGTACTTTGAATCGGGGTAGCAGTGTTGGCGATGGCGTTACCCGTGTCGGTAACGATAATTTTTTGATGGCCTATGTGCATGTTGCCCATGACTGCATCATCGGTAATAACACCATATTTGCCAATTGTGCCAGTCTCGCTGGACATGTCGAAGTGGGGGATTACGCTATTCTGGGCGGATTCACTGTCGCACATCAATTTTGCCGCATAGGCGCCCACGGCATAACGGCACTCGGTACTTTTTGTTTCAAGGACCTCCCTACCTATTTTCTGGCCTCGGGCAACCCGGCCGTTCCTCATGGAATTAATGCAAAGGGATTAAAGCGTAGAGATTTTCCCAGGGAGAGCATAGAGGCCATCAAGAGTGCCTACAAAGTGCTGTATCGTTCCAGGAAATCCTATAAAGATGCGCTTATGACGCTGGAAGATATGTCCAAATCATCGGCAGAGGTTGCTGAACTGCTAGCGTTTCTCAAAGGAACCGAGCGCGGTATTATTCGCTGATTAATGTCTATTTCGCCCACGAAACGGATTGGGGTAATCGCTGGCGAGGTCTCCGGTGATTATCTTGGCGCCGAACTGCTAAAAGAGCTGAATCAACAAAACCCCGGTATTGAATATATTGGTATATGTGGCGAGCTCATGAAACAGCAAGGTTGCACCAGTCTTTACCCGATGAGAACCTTGTCAATTATTGGATACCTGGAAGCCTTTATTAAATACATCAAAATTGTTCGTATTCGCAAAAGACTCATTGAGTTCTTTCTTGCAAACCCCCCTGATTTATTTATTGGTATTGATGTCCCGGATTTTAACCTCAAGCTTGAAAAGAAATTAAAGAAGGCAGGTATCCCTACTGTACATTATGTTAGTCCGACGGTCTGGGCATGGCGCAGTTACCGTATCCATGAAATAAAGAAATCAGTCTGCCATATGCTGACTTTATTCCCGTTTGAAGCGGAATATTATAAAAGATACAAGATACCGGTGACCTTTGTAGGTCATCCACTGGCCGACCATTTCGCTGTCTTGAAGACACAAGAAGAAAGTAAATTAGGGCTGGGTATTGCGGAGGGAAAGAAGGTATTTGCCATATTGCCCGGAAGCAGGAGAAATGAATTACGACATCATAGTCTATTACTGGCCAGGACCATGAAGATTTTGCACAAGAATCACCCGGGGTGTGTATTTCTGGTCCCTTTAATCGGCAAAAAGAATCGTCAGATATTCAAAAAGGCACTGGCAAAGATATCTGTTGATACGGCATCGACTAAATTATTAGATGGTAATGCGCATGAGGCTATGTCAGCAGCAGACATGGTCATCCTGGCCTCTGGTACGGCAACACTGGAGGCCGCACTATTGAAGAAAGTAATGGTCGTGTTTTATCGCCTATCCTGGTTAAGTTATACCATTATTCGCTTGTTATCCCATGTGAAGCTGTATTCCTTACCGAATAATCTGGTAGGTTATGATCTGGTGCCGGAACTAATACAAAAAAATGCCACGCCGGAAAATATTGTTAAACGTGTTGAATCTTTGCTGGATAACGAACATTATAAACAAAAAGCTTCGCACGAGTACGACATGATACGCAAGGAATTAAAAAAAAATGCAAGCCAGGGTGCTGCCAGAGCAGTCTTGCAAATATTAAACAATAAAAAAGACGCAGAAAAAAATGAACAGTGACAGAGTCGGCACCATCGCTGGCGTTGACGAGGTAGGCAGAGGACCATTAGCGGGTGACGTATTGGCGGCAGCTGTGGTGTTGCCTGACAGGCATGGCATAGCAGGTATTGTCGATTCAAAAAAAATATCACCGAAACGAAGATCTATGCTCTCAGGGTTGATCAAGGAACATGCCGTTGCGTGGCAAACAGGCAGAGCCAGCGTCGAAGAAATAGATGAGATTAATATCTTGCAGGCCAGCTTGCTGGCAATGAAAAGAGCCGTGGAGCAACTTGGCTGCATACCGGATATGGTACTGGTGGATGGTAATAGGGCGCCGGAATTGGCATACCCTTGCGAACCCATTATAGGAGGCGATAATAGCATCGAGGTCATTTCAGCGGCCTCGATTATTGCCAAGGTCGAGCGAGACAGGGAGATGGAGCAGCTTGACGATATTTACCCGGAGTACGGATTTCGTCGGCATAAGGGCTACCCGACGAAGCAACACCTTGAGGCCCTGAAAAAATACGGGCCATGCCCGATACACCGAAAGAGTTTTGCTCCGGTAAGGCGCATCCTGGTCCTTTCTGGAGCTATGTAGTTTATTAGGCATATAC
>CAJVXG010000016.1 GCA_913009215.1 uncultured Gammaproteobacteria bacterium
GATGAACCGGGAAGCGGCGCGTATGGCGGTAAAGTTTGGTTTGGCCATAGGCGCCAAAATCAACCAGCGGTCCGTGTTTGCGCGCAAGAACTATTTTTACCCGGATTTGCCCAAGGGCTACCAGATCAGCCAGTTTGAACTGCCCATCGTCGGTCCAGGGCATATAGATATCAATGTCGACGGGGAAAGCAAACGAATCGGCATCACCCGCGCCCACCTGGAAGAAGACGCAGGAAAATCGCTACATGAAGACTTCCACGGTCAAACCGGTATCGACCTGAACCGCGCCGGCACCCCGTTGCTGGAGATTGTCTCGGAGCCCGATATGCGTTCGGCGGCCGAGGCGGTGGTTTATTTGAAGAAGTTGCATGAGCTGGTGCGATATCTGGAGATTTGCGATGGCAATATGCAGGAAGGATCGTTTCGTTGTGACGCCAACGTGTCGATTCGACCAAAAGGCCAACAGCAGCTTGGCACCCGTGCGGAACTGAAAAATATTAATTCCTTTCGTTTTGTCGAGCGTGCCATCGAGTTTGAGGTGGAACGCCAGATTGATGTACTGGAGGCCGGTGGCCAGGTGGTGCAGGAAACCCGGTTGTACGACTCCGATAAGCACGAGACACGCTCCATGCGTAGCAAGGAAGAGGCCAACGATTATCGTTATTTTCCGGATCCCGATTTACCACCGATGGTGCTGTCGGACGAATTCATAGAAGAGGCGCGCAAGAGTTTGCCCGAACTGCCGGATGAGAAACGCCAGCGTTTTCGGAAGGAGTACGGGCTTTCCGAATACGATGCCGGCTTGGTGACCGCCTCCAGGGAAATGGCCGACTATTACGAGACGGTGGTCAAAGAGTCCGAAGGCGATGCCAAGTTGGCAGCAAACTGGGTTAGTGGTGATTTGTCTGCCCATTTAAACAAGTCCGGGCAGGAGATAGCGGATAGTCCGGTATCGGCGTTTGCATTGGCAGAGTTACTGAAACGTATTAACGATAAAACCATTTCCGGGAAAATAGCCAAAGAGGTGTTTGTGGCTATGTGGCAAGGCAAGGGCAGTGCCGATGCCATTATCGAACAAAAGGGTCTGAAGCAAATTACTGACAGTGGTGCTATCGAGGCTATTATTGATGAGATATTGGCAAAGAATACCGACCAATTAGAGCAGTACCGATCCGGAAAAGAAAAACTTTTTGGCTTCTTTGTTGGCCAGGTGATGAAGGCAACACAGGGCAAGGCCAATCCGGAACAGGTCAACGTCCTGCTGAAACAGAAATTGAAAGCCTAGTCTTCTATCTTATTACTTGTCAGGATGTCTGTTGCCGCCATGACGGTCTTGCTGCGATTAAACAGCAGATGCCATCGGCGACCCCCTAACTGATGCCACAGGAAGGCCGCACGAATACCGGCAAACAGGCTGGCCCGGACCTTGCTGGCGATGGCGGGGTCGGACAGATACCCTTCCTCACCATTGATGATGATGCGTGGTGATATGGCGCTGATGGTTTGTGTGTAAAGTTCGGCAAGTTTCTCTACCAGCACAGGGTGGACGTGGTTGTCTGTCTTTTCTTTCTCAAAAAACTCCATTTGTTCCAGAATCGTTTCCATACCTTTCTGGATAGCTTCCATTAATTCCTGTTGTTTGCCCAGTTTGTGTGCGTGCTGGACCATAGCGATCACGTATTTGGCTATCTCCAGGTCATCCGGTTGGGTTTCGCCATCCAATTTGTCCTGTAGCAGGCGCAGGCCGATACGAACCCCTTGTACACCACCAAAGACATCGCTGGTATCGCTGGCATTTATTTTTAGCACGCTGTTGATGCTACTTGAGAAAATGTCATTGTCGGTATGCCCCTGGATGGCCAGTTGCTGCACCAAATGTGCTGCCTGAAAGATTCCAGCCAGTGCCAGGGTCCGATCATGGATGGTTTGATCCAAGTAATGTTCCTGCTAATAGTTCGAGAGGATTGAGCGCAGAGTTTAACAGATTCTGAACCATCGAGTAGTGGTGTGAATGCTTTATCGAATGCCACAATAGTGTACGATGGGCTTGTGCCATTAAAATTGAGTGCATGAGTTTTTCTGTGTATTTGAACTCGATATATAATAGGTAAGGAAGGGGTCCCATGAGTGAATCAAAGACGCATAAGCCCAAAATTGCCCTGGTGTTGCAGGGCGGCGGGGCCCGTGCTGCCTATCAGGTAGGCGCGATCAAGGCTATTAGCGAGATATTGCCCAGGGGTAGCAGTAACCCGTTTCCTATTATTACCGGTACTTCCGCCGGGGCAATTAATGCCGCTACGCTGGCTGCCTTTGCCGGAAATTTTCGTGAGGCGACAAAACGACTGTCGTATGTCTGGCGTAATTTTCGTGTGCATCATGTATACCGGTCCGATACCCTGGGTATCCTGAAAACGGGGTTGCATTGGTTGGTTTCCATGCTGTTGGGCGGGATTGGCCGCTATAACCCCATGTCATTATTTGACCGCTCACCCCTGTATCGATTGTTGGCGCGTTATTTGCCATGCGAGAATATCCAGAAGGCCATAGATGATGGCCATTTGTATGCGCTGGCCATAACGGCAACGGGTTATACCTCGGGGCAGAGTGTGAGTTTCTTTCAGGGCAAGCAGACATTGTCGGCGTGGAACCGGGTGCGCCGCCTCGGTGTTTCTACCAGAATTACCCTGGAACATCTGATGGCATCATCGGCCATTCCGTTTGTATTTCCTGCCGTCAAGATTAACCGGGAATATTTTGGCGACGGTTCCATGCGACAATTATTTCCATTGAGTTCGGCGCTGCATCTTGGCGCCGACAAGGTGCTGGTTATCGGGGTGCGTTATGCTGGTGAGCAGAGCCGATCCGCCAAGGATGGTGATGAGTATCCCTCGCTGGCACAGATTGCCGGTCATGTGATGAACAGTATTTTTCTGGATAGTCTGGAAATTGACCTGGAGCGCCTGCAAAGAATCAACAAGACTATTAGTCTGATACCGGATAAACGTTTTGAGGAGGGGGGTGTGACGTTACGCCCGGTTGAACCCATGGTCATTAACCCTACCGAGGATCTGCAGCGGATCGCCAATAAATATGCCAAACATTTACCACGTGCCGTACGGTTTCTGTTGCGTGGTATCGGTGCTGTCAATAAAGAGAGCACTAGCCTGATCAGCTATATATTATTTGAGAAGCCCTACTGTCGGGAGCTTATCGCATTGGGCTATGCCGATACCATGCAGCGCAAGGAGGAAATCCGGAAATTTCTCGAGATCGAAGATGAGCCAAGTGAAGTATGATCAATGTCTGTTCAGAGTATCTCTAGATATTTAAACTGTCCGTAATGAAATTAATCCTTAACATAGCAGCAACAGCTGTCATTGCTGTAACGTCATTAAGTATTTGTGCCCAGACCTTGAGCAAACAACAACTGGACCAGTACATGGGTATTATTGGCGCCGTCACAGCGGCACAACAAACGACACGAACTTTAAGCCAGTCATGCGCACGTTCATTTCCGCAGCTGCGTATGCAATCAGGGAAGGTGATTACGGCCTGGAACAGGCGAAATGGAAAATACATACAGCAGTCCCGACAGTTAAGAAAACGTGTCTATCGTTACCTGGGAAAGCTCGGTGGCAACAGCCAACTGGAACAATTCAAGAAAGAGCTCCATGCTTTTACCAGGAGCCAGCGCAACTCTGTTGCCGGCAGTCTGTATAAAATGAAGCTGAAGGAAAAATTATATGTCTGTGGCCAGATATTGACGTCTATTGATGCCGGTAAGTGGGATATCGAGACGGCCTATCCGGCCATACACCATGCCTTGACCAGCATGGGAAAGAAGCCGTGAAACATTTTTCCGTTATTTATACTGACAGCAACAAAACTGCTGAGTCGTTACTAAAGTGAAGTTCTTGCTTACTATTATCGGGGTCGTGTGTCTACTTGCTACCTTATCGATTGGCGCTGCTCCCGGCCTTCGTTTCAGGCCTGCCGATGGCGATATTATTTTTCAGACTTCCTTGTCCTCACAAAGCCGTGCGATCCGGCTGGCCACGCACTCACGTTATAGCCACATGGGTGTTATTTTCTATCGTCGTGACCGGCCCTATGTATTCGAGGCCGCGGCTACCGTGCGATATACACCATTGCCGCTTTGGATTAATAAAGGCAAGGACGGACATTATGTGATCAAGCGTCTCAAAGGCCAGGTACTCGGTCGCAACACAATAAACAGACTGAGAAAAACCAGTCGTACATTCTCTGGCAAACCCTATGATCTCTATTTTGGCTGGTCGGACAAACGACTCTACTGCTCCGAACTGGTGTGGAAAATCTATAAGCGGGCCATGGGTATCGACATCGGTCAACTGCAACGATTGGAGAAATTCGATTTGGATCATCCGGTGGTACGAAAGAAATTGACAGAACGCTATGGCAAATATTTGCCACTAAAGGAGAGGGTTATTTCACCGCAAGCGATGTTTGCTTCCAGGAGGTTGGTGACGGTATGGAGTGGCAGCAACTAAATCCGGGGGACGTTGTTTTCCTGTAGTACATGATCCAGCCAGAGACTGCTGAGCGTTTCCTGCATACGGTTTTGTAGCTGGCGTTCATCCAGGTTATCGAAATCCACCAGCTCTATCGGTTCGTTATGCCAGGAACAGGCAAATACGGCCTTACGGCGTTTACCGGTCCTGGGGTCGACCTGCCACTGCAGGCACTGGGAGCAAACGCCCTTCAACATACACTGCATCGGCGTATTCACCGAGGCGGTCACCATAGGCGACTTGCCCAGGAAAGGCTTTAGTTCCTGCCTGCAGGCATCACGTACCTTGCGCGCCAGCAGGCTGTTGCCAAATACCAGGATTCGATTGGTATCGTTTACAGAGACCGCCTGTTTGCCACTTTCAGGCATCAGCTCCCCTTTGGCGTAGCGCAGCAGGGCCTCGACGGGGTTGCCAACGGTACTGCAATCCTGTTTCCGACCCGGCCTAATGGCGTCACCCCGCTCGACACACCAGAGGATGGCATCGGTGTGCTGCTCCAGTTCTTCACGAAAGAACAGGTCGTTGGCCCCGGCCAGGGTGGCCACATAGAGTATGCGATGACCGTGTTGCCGCATGGCTGGTGCAATACTTTGCAACGTGGCGATGGCCAGTTCGTCACCAATAACGACAATGGTCTCGGGATCGCCATCAACACGGGTACGAACACCCGTCGGCCCCATCAGTGCCACCGGGTCGCCGGCTTGAAGCGTGGCGCATATTCGTGAGCTGGCGCCACGGTCGAATACCATGAGACGCACGGTGCCGGCATCGACATCAACCCCGGCGCCCGCTATCGCCAACGCCTCGGTTTGTAACAGGGTGTCTCCAGCCTTGATGGCATGGCGTTCGAAATTCTGCAGGCGGAAAAACTGGCCTGGCCTGAATCTTTTGGCCGCCATCGGTGCGTGTACGATCAGTTCAATAATGTTTTTATTCAGTCTTTGAATGCTTTGTACCCGCGTTGTGAATAGCTGGTTGATTCTGTCGCGGAATTGCTCATATTCGCTGGCATCCCCGTTTTGCTCAATACGGTCTGCGAATAATTCGACGATCCTGGGGTAGGTGCGTAGGCCCGAGGCGACCGCCTTGACGACACTACCATTAAAGTCCGGATGTACATCACCGAGAAAAGTAACGCGATGGTCATCCTGTTGGTACGAGGTAAAGGCCCCAAAGTTATCGTCCTTGCAATGTTCCACCCCAGGGACAGGCTCAAGCTTGCCGCCATGGAGGCGATGGGTCTGGTAGTGTCCGGATTCCTTTTTAAAAGTGCCGTCGTATTCAAACTCATAGGCCACGTTTGGTTTGGCGCCGGTGGCGACCAGTATGGCCCGGGCCGGTAGCTCAACGATGTCGCCGGCGCCGTCCTTGCCGTCCTCAAGAAGCATCTGGCGACAGATCAGGGTTTTCACATGACCATATTGATCGAGCTTGATGTCCTCCGGGCTTAACAGGTCAGCATAATAGATGCCTTCTTCCATGGCCTTGGTGATTTCTTCATGGTTGCGGGTGTACGCCGGTGAATCGTTGATGGAGCGTCGATAGACCACGGTAACACCCCCCCATTGCCGCAGCAGTCCGATCAGGTCCGGCTCTTCTCCGGCGGCCTCGGCGCGCGCCTTCTCGTTGCGCACGGCCTGGCCGTGCTGCAGAAACTCATCCAGTATCAACAGGGACTCTTCATCAAATTGCGCACGCAGCTGTGGTTTACCCTGAGCGGTGCACAGGGTTTGGTATCGCTCCAGGGTTTTCTCGATCTGCACCAGATAGTAGGCCTGGATTTCTGTCGCTGTATCAATACCGGTGAGGCCACCGCCAATGACGACGGCAGGCAGACGTACCTGCAGGTTGGCCAGGCTGTTATGTTTGGCCGCACCACTGAGTTGCAGGGCCATCAGAAAATCATTGGCCTGGCGCATACCGCGCGCCATACTGTGGGGTATGGGCAGGGCCTGTGGCAAGCCGGCGCCAATGGCAATGACAAAGTGGTCTATCCCCAGGTCCCAGGCGTCTTCCACGGTCAGGGTACCGCCAAAGCGCACAGCACCAAAGACCTGGAAGTGACGGCGCCGCATCAGGGTCAGGTAAATCAGTTTCAGAAAGTTCTTGTCCCAGCGCACCGTAATGCCATATTCGGTAACGCCACCAAAACCGGCCATGACCCGCGAGTCCAGGTCTTCTTCCAGTTCCTTGTAATATTTAATCGGTTTTTGCAGCAGTTCTTGCGGTAGTGGTTCGACCTTCAGTCCCTCGAAACCGACCACGGCGCAACCTTCCATTAACATATAGTGTGCCAGGGTGAAGCCGGCAGGCCCCATACCGGCAATGGCGATCTTCAGGCCATTGTAGGGCCGTGGTAGCCATTGTTTGTTGCGCAGCGGGTTCCATCGTGTCAGCAGGTCATAGATCTCTACACCCCAGGGCAGACCAAGGACATCGGTGAGCACCCGGGTCTCAATTTGCGGGATGTCTACCGGCTTCTGCTTCTGGTAAATACAGGCCTTCATACAATCGTTACAGATGCGATGGCCGGTGGTCGGGCACATCGGGTTGTCGACCATAACCATGGCCAGAGCAGCGATACTGTGACCGCTTTTTTTCAGGCTGTGCATTTCGGAGATTTTTTCCTCCAGCGGGCAGCCGGTCATGGTGACGCCCAGCGGATTGGACTTGAGCCCCCTGTCGGGTTCGCCTTTCTTTTCCGGGAAACCCTTGGAGCAGAAATCGCCATCATGATCGTGGCAATAAATACAGTAATTGATTTCGCTCTGCACTTCACGATCGCTCATGCGCGGGTCGGTGAGGCCGAAGCCTTCCCGTTGTCGCAGTAACTTTTGATGGATTTGTTGGCCACCGCAGTTGCTGTCGGGTGCGTCTTCCAGTGGCACCAGATGGTTATAATCGGTGCCGGCCGGCAGATGGAAACTGACCCAGCCCCGGGTTGCCGCCCGGCCTTCTTCGGTAGTCAGGGCGCGAATACACCACTGCACCAGTTTTTCTATGGCATCGGTGTTGGCTTCGGCGTCGCCCAGCAGGGGCAGGCCGAAATTGGCAACGGCAAGCTCGCGATCGTTGCTGTCCGACCCGGTTTGTTGCAGGCAGTCGTTCAGCCAGCCATCCAGTGTCGCAAAACTTTCCAGCGTTTCTTTTTTTAACAGCCGTCGACGGGCGCGACGCAGGACAAAGAGTTTCTTGAAATTAAACACCGGGTCATGTGAGATGGTTTGCTGTTTCAGTGATTCGACTTCGGTCGTCACGGAGAACAACCCGGCAATCATGGACTCAAATAACGGTGCACAATCCAGTAACAGTTCACTGATATCGACTGCACCGAGATCTTCATTATTGCGATAGGCCAGCAGTTGCCGGTGACGGTCGGCATCAATTTCCTGCAGGCGACGCAGGAACTCCCGATCCAGTTCGGCCAGACCTTCATGTGTACGCAGGGATTCGAAGCTAAATCCGTTAATTCCCAGAGTGATGTCAGACATAGTAAATCTTGTGGGTATTTAGTGCTTTTTTTGGAGGCGCAATTGTATAATTCCTGCCGCCGGATGAACACGGTTAATCTTGCGAATGACCCGATTAAATCGATGGATTTAGGTGAACCGTGTAGACAGGCGCGATTTCTCAGCTGTTGTCCGGTCGAAACCAGTCACCGGATTTGCCGCCGGATTTCTGTAAAAGACAGATGTCGTGCATGGACATAGCCCGATCCACTGCTTTGCACATGTCGTAGATAGTCAGTAGCGATACTTGCACGGCCGTTAGCGCCTCCATCTCGACCCCGGTTTGCGCCGTGGTTTGTACTTGTGCCCGACAGCGTACGGCGGGTGTGTCGGCATCGATTTCAAAATCAATTTCAATGGCGCTCAAGGGCAGGGGATGGCACAGGGGAATCAGGTTGGCCGTTTGCTTTGCGGCCATGATGCCGGCGGTACGAGCGATGCCCAGCACGTCTCCCTTTTTGTGTCCGCCCTCGGTGATCATTCGCAGGGTCTCGGCCTGCATGCGTATCTGGCCCTGGGCTATGGCACGCCGTTGGGTGATGGCCTTGTCGCCGACATCGACCATGTGGGCCTCACCCTTTTTATTAAAGTGACTTAGTTTACTCATGGCGTATACGTGGCAATAGCTCTACCAGGTTACAAGGACCACGACTTGCGTCCAGTTGCGGCAGGATGATTTTGTCCATGCCCAGTTTGCATGCCCCGGTGGAGCCCGGCAGTAAAAAAATCAGGGTATCGTCGGCAATACCGGCAAGGGCGCGCGATTGAATTGTCGAAGTACCGACGTCGTCGTAGGACAACATGCGGAACAGTTCACCAAACCCGGGGATCGGTTTGGTGATATGGGGTTCGACGGCCTCCGGGGTAATGTCTCTACGTGTCAGACCAGTGCCCCCGGTACAGATAATGGCGTCGATATTTTTATCGGCTATCCATTCACCAAACAACTTGCTCAGACCATCACGGTCATCGGTATGGATTTGTCGCTTTACGACCTTGTGTCCGGCATCGACAAGGCGCTGCTGCAATACATCACCCGAGGTATCGTTTTCTGCCGTGCGTGTATCGGAGGCCGTCAGCACCGCGACGCTGAGTGGTACGAAAGGACCCTTTTTCTTACCCATATTAAATTTTCACCTTCTTTTTGCTTTGAGACACGGGATGGTACTATACGGAATATTACAACTACAAACACGATGTATTATGTTAACACTGGAACAGGCCCAGGCGGCCATCATTGAAGGTATTATCCCCGTAAGTGAAACCGAGATAATTGATCTGGGGCAATGTCCGGGACGTTTCCTGGCGCAAACGACCACGGCGCAGGTGGCCAACCCGGCTTTTGATGGCTCGGCCATGGACGGTTACGCCGTCAACATCAGTGACCTGCAGCAACACGAGTTTCGTTTACCGTTACAAGGCGAGTCGTACTGCGGACTAACCGAAAAACCGGTACTGCAACCAGCCAGCACCATGCGGATATTTACCGGGGCGCCTTTGCCCGAGGGTGCCAATGCCGTGGTGATCCAGGAGCTTGTACACTGTGAAGGTAGCGATATCCTGTTTCCTGAAGATGTCCGGCCCGGTCAAAACATACGAACCATGGGCGAAGACTTTAACATTGGTGACGTTCTGTATGTTTCCGGGCATCGATTGCACAGTAGTGATGCGGCCTTGTTAGCCGCTGCCGGCGTACCGCAACTGGAAGTATATCGTCAACCCAGGGCCCTGGTCGTTGCCACCGGTGACGAACTGGTGGCGCCGGGTCAACCCCTGCAGTTTGGACAGATTTATGAATCCAATCGCCAGGCGACCATATTGATGCTGCAACAACTCGGCGTGGTGGTGGACGATGGCGGCACCATTGCCGATGAGGCAGGGGCGCTTGAGGCCATGTTCGATGGTGCTGCTGATTATGACTTTATTATTAGCAGTGGCGGCGTCTCGGTCGGTGACCACGATCTGGTGAAACAGGTATTTGCCGAACGTGGAGAGATCCGGTTCTGGAAGGCAAGCATCAAGCCAGGCAAGCCCGTTGCCTTTGGTCGTATAGGTGAACGCACTCATTTTTTTGCCTTACCCGGCAATCCGGTGTCGAGCCTGGTGACTTTCAAGTTATTCGTCGAGCCTGGTTTGTATGCCTGGTCGCACAGTCAAAGGGAATATCCCTTGCTGCAACTCAAGAGCAGTAATGATTTTAAAAGCAAGCCCGGACGCAGGCAGTTTTTGCGGGCACGAATGTTCCAGGAAGATGGTGGTTTGCAGGTTGAGATGCTGTCCGGGCAAGGCTCGCATATGTTACGGTCATTGAGTCAGGCAAATTGCCTGATCCAGGTGGACGAGGACAGCAGCGGGTTTTCTGCCGGTGATGCCGTTAAGGTGTTGCCGTTATTTGTAGATATTTGAGTTTTTTCAGTTTCGCGCAAGTTGCAGGCGATGATTGATATAGAGCATGATCGTCAATAGCAGCAGTGCACCCCCCTGATGGCTGGCGGCCAGTGCTACCGGCACATTGAGCAACAAGGTTGTGATGCCCAGTGTGATCTGTACTATGACCATGGCCAGTAGCAGGTGAACCGCTATGGCGGTATTGCGTTCCTGCAGTTTTGCACGAACACTGATCCAGAAGACCACTGTGGTCGTTGCCACTATTATGCCGAGCCAGCGATGATTGAATTGCACAGTGGCGACGTTCTCAAAGAAGTTGATCAGCATGGGCTTCATTGACAGATAACCCGGCGGTAGCAGGTTGCCATTCATCAATGGAAAGGTATTAAACACAAACCCGGCCCTGGTGCCGGCCACAAAGCCCCCGGATATAATCATCATAGATATTAACAGGGTCAACACCCAGGCAAACAACCGGTATCGTTTGTTTGCAGGCGCAACACTGGCTCGATCCTGATACCAATAGCTCAGTGCCACCCAGAAAATATAGACATAAGTAATAAAGGCTAGCACCAGGTGTGCTGTCAAGCGATAAGGGCTGACACTGGGTTCATCCACCAGGCCACTTTTTACCATGTACCAGCCAAGCAGACCCTGCAGGCCACCAAGGATCGGCATTAGAATCAATTTGGGTATATGCCCTGGGGGAATTATTCGCCTCACCAGGAAATAAATAAAAGGAATAAAGAAGGCAAGGCTTATTAGTCGCCCCAACAGTCGATGGTTGAATTCAAACCAGTAAATAGATTTAAATTCGTCCAGGCTCATACCCTTGTTGATTTTTTTGTATTCCGGGAATTTTTTATATTGATCGAAGGTTTTCTGCCAGCTTTCTTTTGAAAGCGGTGGCACTATGCCCATGATCGGTGACCAGTTGACCATAGACAAACCGGAACGGGTCAGACGAGTAACACCGCCCAATACCACCATGGAAAAAACCAGTGCGCTACATACAAACAGCCAAATGGCCAGCTGTCGTGGATTTGCGGATTTCTCAATGGTCATTGCCAGTCAGGGTCAGTATATACAGGTGGGGCGGCATTATACGGCAGCTGACTTCTATTAAAAGGCATTTGCAAAGAAGAATTTTATTGATTCATATCAATGTTATATCGCTGGCATGCTGCCATATTTACGCTTGGATACTTATATAACCCGTTTGCCATGAAGTCACCTGACAAGAAAGTCGCCACTGGCTCTAAAAAACCCAGCCCTTTGTTTGCGCCCGATTCGGGTTGCGAAGGCTCCCTGATTATTGATTGCCATGAGCATGTTAACGAATGTCGACGTCTTCGTGAACAACTGGATGAACAAAAAAACCAGCGTAATCCCTTTGATAAAAGCAAATTACCATCACTGATAAGCAGGCTGAAACGCCCCGGCGACTACCAGGAGATTATCCTGACCGATATGGGCAGTTCACTGGAGTTTTTTTATGATTTTTTACAGGTGGTCAAGAGTATACGAGAGCAAGGTGGCCGTGTTCGTGTCCTGGCCGACGGTCTGGAGAACTACCATTGTGGCCAGGACATTACCCCGGACCTTGAAGGTAATATCGATGCCATTACCGTAGCCATGATTGCCCAGGATAAGGAAACCTATGATCGTTATTCCGATAGTGGTGTGGACAATGCCTTTAACCAGATGCTGAATTTTGCATGTGGCGCCAGTGAATTTGTTCCGGATACGACCCTGCTTGTTATTGGTGGTCTGCCCGGTGTCGATATCGATGCCTGCCGAAGACTGGCGGATTCCATGTCCGTGAAATTCAAGACCCAGTCGATCTCCTCGTTATTGTTAAGCAATAATCACTAACGCGTAAACATCACCCCACTCCGCAGTTGTTGGCGCTATTGCACAATTGCGCCAATTTTCAGCTATATTAATTATTAACGGGTGCGCATTTATGCATGACATACCGCATGGGAAAATACTGTCAGATTTACGGTTTTAATGAAAAAACCATTGGCTTGCGACTGGATCAGCTGGGTTTTTTGCCCGGGGACAAGGCGCGTGCGGCGCAGTTGACAGACGATGTGCTGAATCCTTATTGCCATCAGATTATTGATCGGTTTTACGACACCCTTGGTAAATTCAGCAGCTTCCAGAAGATCATGGCCCGTGGTTTTGATGTTGCTAATCTGAAAAAGACCCAAACTCAGTATTTGCAGACCCTGGGCAAGGATTACGACCAGGAAAGCTATTTTGAGCGTCGCCTCAAAATCGGCGTGGTCCATGACCGTGTCGGCGTACCACTGAGTTTGTATGCCAGCGCCTATCGTCTGATGACGCAGCTGATTATTGATACCATACCCGGACACATCAAGAACAATGTACGGGCCTATACTGACATGATCCAGTACCTGCTGCGTATTACGACACTGGACATGACATTGGCCATTGAGACTTACCACATCTCCAAACTGCACGGACTTGAGGAATCGCTTGATGTCATGCGTCACGAGGATGAGCGCCTGCGCAGGATGATTGATACCGATCGCTTGACTAGTGTTGCCAGCCGGGACAATATCCTGTTGAACCTGGAGCAGGCCATAAGGCAGGCCCAGAAACAGGGACTGCCTTTATGTCTGATCATGACCGATCTGGATCACTTTAAAGATGTAAATGATAACTATGGTCATCAGGCCGGGGATTACGTGCTGGCCGATGTTGCTGCCCGTATTCTTGCCGGGGTACGCGAAACCGACATGGTGGGACGCTACGGTGGTGAGGAGTTCATGGTGCTGTTACGCAATTCATCGCTTGATACGGCAAGAATCATTTGCGAACGTATTCGCCGGCGCGTTGGCAGCAGCCCGATTCATTTACAGAAACAAAAAATACCCATGACTATTAGCCAGGGTCTGGTCATGTACCAGCAAGGAGAGTCCATGGACCATTTTATTGGACGGTCAGACAAGGCCCTCTATGCGGCGAAAGAAGCAGGACGGGACTGTGTCATTGTCCATGACGTGCAGGATTGATACAGGTCATGGCCCGGACTCCCTGTTTCATATATTGTACAAGTCCAGAATCTAACTGTGGAAAAACCGATGTCACATGAAGTGTCCTTTGATGCCGGGCTGATCAAACGCTATGATACCCAGGGTCCGCGATATACATCCTACCCGACGGCGGCGCAGTTTAGTGATCATTTTTGTATAGAAGACTACCGTCGCATTATTGCTGAATCGGAAGGCCAGCGTAGCGGTCGCCCGTTGTCTCTGTATGTGCATATCCCGTTTTGTGACACGGTTTGTTATTACTGCGCCTGCAACAAGATTATCACCAATAATCGGGCACACGCCGAGACCTATTTGCAATACCTTTACCAGGAAATGGCACTGCAAGCGGAATTGTTTGACCGGCAAAGACCGGTGCCCCAATTGCATTGGGGTGGTGGTACGCCGACGTTCATCAACCTGGGGCAGATGACAGAACTGATGCGACAGTTAAAAGACCATTTCAGTTTTGTTGCTGAAGACGAGGGCGAGTTCTCTATAGAGGTAGACCCGAGAAGAATCGAGACCTCGTTGATTGGCGAATTGCGCCAACTGGGATTCAATCGCATGAGCCTTGGGGTGCAGGACGTTGATGAGGCCGTACAACAGGCCGTCAATCGTATCCAACCGGTCTCGTTGACCCGTGCAATTCTGCAACAGGCGCGCAAGCAAGGATTCCGTTCTATTAGTATGGACCTGATCTATGGACTTCCGTTGCAAACCCCGGACAGTTTTCATCGCACCCTGGATGTGGTGATCGACATGGCGCCGGATCGCCTGTCGGTATTTAACTATGCCCACCTGCCGCAGATGTTCAAGGTGCAAAAACAGATCCATGCTGAACAACTACCGACGCCGGAACAGAAGCTGGAAATACTGCAGATGACGATCGAAAGGCTGGTTGACGCTGGATATGTCTATATAGGCATGGATCACTTTGCCCGGCCTGACGACGAACTGGCGCAGGCACAACGCGACGGCAGCCTGACGCGCAACTTCCAGGGTTATACCACCCGTGGTCAGTGTGACCTGTTGGCGCTGGGGGTTAGTGCCATCAGCAAGATTGATGACCATTATATGCAGAACGAACGTAGTCTGGATGACTACACGGCAGCGCTGGATGACGGGCGCTTGCCGGTAATGCGCGGTATCGTATGCAATGAGGATGACAAGTTACGCAGTGAAATCATCCGCGAGCTGATCTGTAATTTCCGACTTGATATCACCGCCATAGAAAGCAAATGGGCGATATCCTTTGCTCAATATTTTAGTGATGAACTTGCTGCGTTTGAGACCATGGCCGCGGACGGCCTGCTGCAAATCAGTTCGGGTCGAATGGAGGTGCTGGCGCCGGGCAAGCTGCTGGTGAGGAATATTTGCATGGTATTTGATCGTTATTTGAAAAACGACCGCAAGGCCAGTTATTCACGGGCAATATAGGCCAATAACTCTCAGTAAATACAGGGATATCCTGTGTAGACTTCACCCATAAATCCTGCTCAAATAGAATTAATATATACTTAATATTGAATTCGTCTTCGGGTAGGGTAGGCAACATGCCGGCATCAGGCAAAGCAGAAACCGTCAGT